>CAZXHP010000028.1:7802-27795 GCA_964639655.1 uncultured Mariniphaga sp. | reverse complement strand
CCTGGAAGCCATAAAAAAAGGGCAGGAGATTGTGGAAACGGTGCAGGAGGTGTGATTATTTTAGTTCAGTTTTTAATTTTTCAGGATCCATTCGGTTATCAAAAATTGTAACCACTTTAACTGATTTTTCATCAAACTGATAAAATACAGATGTTTGTTTGGTGACTACACATCTGTACAAGCCTTTTTTAAGTTCAGATTTCATTGAGCTCTCAGGAAATTTTTTCAGTTGTTCAAAGGATTTGTCCAGTTTTTTGATAAAGTTGTCTCTCGCCTTTTCAGACCACTCTTTTTCAAGATATTGAAGTAATTCTTCAAGTTTTTGGGAAGCTCTTTTGGACAAAATTACTTCTCTCATTTCCTAAATTTTTTCATCAAATCCTCATAGGAAACAATCTCACCTTGCTCTATTTCAATTATGCCATTTTCAATTTCTTTTTTTTGAGCCAAAGAAAGTGTTTCCCAAAAATCCTGCCCGATTTGTTTGTTGAAGAGTTTTTTAATTGATTCAAGAAGTGCAGGATTATCTGTTTCAAGAATCATTTTGGCGAGTTCTATTTTTTGTGCCTGAATATTCATAACTACTTTTTTACAAATTTAGCTAAAAAAGTTAAAAATAGATTGAACTTGATGCTTTACATATTACTTAAATTCAATTTCCCTTCTAATTTGTATTCCGGGCGCTACCACAAACTCATTCCGCTAAACCTGGAAGCCAAAAAAAAGGGCAGGAGATTGTGGAAACGGTGCAGGAGGTGTGAGGTATTTTCTTGCCAAATTTTGAATCTTTAGATATTTGTCTTATTTTTACAGACAAATGTCTAAAAAAATGAAATGGAAGCGGAAAGAACAAATATTGAACAAAAACTCGACAAGGAAATAGCTTCATTTTTAAGTCGATTTCAGAGGAAAGACCTTCAGTTACCCAAAAAAAGGGCAGTTACCTATTCGGAGTTTTTATCTGACAAAATGTTGATTATAAGAGCTATTCGCGAGGGGATACCTTATTCACTTTTTCATTTAATCCAGCACTATACACCATTTAATGAAAATGACTGGGCCTGGTTTCTGGATATTTCAACCAAATCATTGCAGCGCTATAAACAGGCATCTAAAAGTTTCAAGCCTTTGCAATCTGAAAAAATTATTGAAATGGCCGAGGTTACTAATATTGGCCTCGATGTTTTTGGGAGTATGGAAAAATTCAAACTTTGGTTGCATTCGCCTGTTTATGCTTTGGGCAATCTGACACCAATTGAATTGCTAAAAGATTCTTACGGAAAAGAGATGGTAATTGGGGAGCTAACCCGGATAAATCACGGAATTTTGGTGTAGCATGGAAGTGTTCAGGCTGACAAGGAAAAAATTTGCCGGTTCACTTTCGGGAAAGGGTGCTGCACTGAAAGGTGCAAGATGGAATTCTGCCGGAGTTGAGCTCATTTACACTGCTGCCAACCGTTCACTTGCCATGGCGGAAGTGGCAGTCCATTTTTCGTTAAGCACTTTGCCCGATGATTACATGATGATAAACATATTTATCCCGGATGATATTGAAATAATGGAATTATCAGTCAGTGACCTTCCCACCGGATGGAATAAATTTCCCCATCCACCCTCCACACAGGCTATTGGCGACAGATTTGTGGCAGAAAACAGAATTTGTGTTCTGAAGATACCTTCTGTAGTAACTCAAGGAGATTACAACTTCATTATCAATCCGAATCATTCCGAATTTTCCCGAATTAAAATTTTGCAAGTGGAAATGTTCCCTTTCGACAGAAGAATTTTTCGATGAAATAGAATTTTCTGATTTTATATTATTCCAGATTACCATCCAGCATTACTTCTTCTCCCACTTCAGTCTCCATTTCCACCATTCTATCTCCGTACATTACTTTGCACGGATTGCCAAGCAGCGAACGTATTTTGGCTTCTGTGAGTGCTCCGTTTTCCCATTTCAAATCTATTTCGAAACCGCCGCGGGCACGGAGGCCCTTTATATGGCCGTTTTGCCAGGAGGGTGGGAGGGCAGGCAGCAGTTGCAGCACGCCGTTGTGGCTTTGCAGCAGCATTTCGGCAATGCCTGCTGTGGCGCCGAAGTTGCCGTCAATCTGGAACGGCGGGTGGTTGTCGAACAGGTTGGGCAGGGTCGATTTGGCTAGTAGCGCCTGAATGTTTTCGTGCGCCTTTTCGCCATCTTTCAGCCGGGCAAAAAAGTTGATGATCCAGGCGCGGCTCCAGCCGGTGTGTCCGCCACCATGCCTCAACCGTTCTTCGATGGATTTGCGCGAGGCTTCCATCCATTTCGGATCGCCGGGGTCGGTAAATTCTTCGCCGGGATACAACGCGTACAAATGCGACATGTGCCGGTGCCCCGGTTCGGCTTCCGGCAGCTCTTCCGACCACTCCAGTATGCGGCCGTCGGAACCGATTTGTGATGGCGTGAGCTGTGTCAGCATAGTGCGCAGCGTATCGGCAAAATCAGCGTCGATATTTAGTATTTCAGATGTTTTGATGCAGTTGGTAAAAAGTTCGCGGATGATTTGGTGGTCCATGGCCGGCCCCATACAAACTGCCGCAGTTTCTCCGTTGGGTGCAATAAACTTGTTTTCAGGCGACATGCCCGGTCCCGAAACCAGCAGCCCCGTTTTCGGGTCTTCCACCAGGAAATCCACAAAAAACAGGGCGGCATCTTTCAAAACCGGATACGCTTTTTCGCGAAGAAACTGTTCATCGCCGGTGTAATCGTAATGCTCCCGGAAATGGTCGGAACACCAGGCAGCGCCCATGGGCCACATGCCGTAACCGGTCATGCCGATGGGATCGGTAAATTTCCATACATCGGTAGTGTGGTGAGACACAAATCCACGGCAGCCGTAAACTTCGCGGGCTGTCTGGGCGCCCCGTTCGCGCAGGTTGTCCACAAATTCGAAAAACGGTTCCTGCGTTTCGGCCAGGTTGGTCACCAGTGCCGGCCAGTAGTTCATTTGAATATTTATGTTGATGTGGTAGTCGGCATTCCACGGAGGCGACAGTGTTCCGTCCCAGATTCCCTGCAGGTTGGCCGGCAGTCCGCCCGGCCGCGACGAGCTGATGAGCAGGTACCGTCCAAACTGGAAATAGAGTTCGGTGAGGTGGGCGTCGGTGGCGCCGTTTTTTACCTGTTCCAACCGTTCATTGGTGGGAATGTTCAGCGTATCGGGATTATTCAAGACCAGATCAACCCGGTTGAACAGTTTCTGATAGTCTGAAATATGATTTGATTTCAATTGTTCGAAACTGATTTCGGCAGTCTCCTGAATATCCTTTGTTGCTTTTTCCATTTCGTTTTCGCCCCAATAGTTGGTTCTGCCAGAAACAAGCAGCACAACTTCGTCGGCATTTTTTACTTTAATTTTGCCATCCGCTGCAACAACTTCGCCCCCCGCGCTGCCGACATTTACCCGCGCTGCAAACCGGGTTCCCCGTCCTTCGTATTGGGCGAAGCCGGTCATCAGCAGTTGGTTGCCGCTTGCCGAGACCTCTTCGGCATCACCCGGGCGTTCCAGCCAAGTTGTAAAATTCAGTTTCCCTTTTTCCGAAGCCGAAAGTTTAACGGCGATAACCTGGTTAGGTGCCGAAGCAAAAACTTCGCGGATATATTTAACGCCATTCGATGTAAAACGGGTGGTTGCGACTGCCGTTCGCAAGTCGAGGTCTCGTTTGTAATCTGAGACGTTGCTCAACTCTTCGAATTCAAAAAACAGATCGCCCAGCGTTTGGTAGGTGTGTTTTCCGGCATCGATACGTTTACCCATAATTTTTTCCTGTGCCAGCCGGTCGCCTTCGGCATATTTTCCTTCAAACAAAAGCCGGCGTACTTTGTCGAGGTTTTCCAGCGCCTCCGGGTTAGCCCGTTCGATGGGGCCGCCGGTCCAAACCGATTCTTCGTTGAGCTGAATGCGCTCGGTTTCAACGTCGCCAAAAACCATGCCGCCCAAACGGCCGTTCCCAACGGGAAGGGCTTCTACCCATTCGTTGGCCGGTTCGGTGTACCAAAGTTTCAGCTCCCTTTTCAGGGCCGGTTTTTCTGTTTTACAACTATGAAAAAAGAGGGCAAATGAAAAGACGAACAGAAAAAATTTTTGGGTCATTTTCAGTCGGTTTGTTTAATTTTTATTGAAATGAATGATTAATCGTCGCCACGTTTGGTTTCAATCAGCACCACACCATTTGCTCCGCGCGAACCGTAAATTGCAGAACTTCCGTCTTTAATCACATTGATGCTTTTAACCTGAACCGGAGGTATGGAACCCAGTGCGCTTCCGTCAACCGGTACGCCATCGACAATAATGAGTGCGGCACTGCTGCTGTTAATGGAATTGATTCCGCGGATGATAATTTCGCCATTGGTTACCTGAACTCCCGCGAACCGGCCTCTGATTAATTCGTAAATATTGCTATACTGCGAAAAATCCATATCGTTACTGTTTAACGACGCCAGCGCGTTCAGCTTGTCCCTGTCGGAAACATGCCCGTACCCGATGGCATACTCTCTGTTTTTTTCGCCGGGTTTTAGCCTGAGGTTAACGGCCACCAATTTGGTTTTTTCTTCCAGTTTTACCTTTTGGTTGAAAAAGCCTGTTGCCGAAATTTTTAGCCTGTCTCCGGGATTTACGGTAGCCGAAAATCTTCCGAGCGTATCAGTTAAAATGGTTTGTTTGGTGCTTCTGACCTTAACTTCTGCATCGATAAGTGGTATGCTGTCGAAAGTGGTTACTACTCCATGGATTATACGTTCCTGGGCATTTGCGGCAAAAGCCAGACAAAGTGCGGCAAGAAAAAAAAGTGATTTAAAAATGTTAGTATTCATGGCGTCTTCTTTAATTAATGTAAGTTGTACAAATTTAATTTAAAAATCAAATAATCAACTGTTAAGCCGCAAAAAACATACCGCGAAACGGTTTCACCTATTTTTCTTCTTTTGCCTGAATTACCCGTTTTATCCGGTAGGGCTTTTTCTGCTGCGATTCGAAGTAGGTGCGCATTTGCAGTTCGGCAATAATACCGATGGTTACAAACTGTATGCCACCCATTACCAAAAGAATTCCCAGGAGAAGTAATGGTTTTCCCCAAATATCGTGACCCAAAATTTTCAGGATGAGCAAGTACAGATTGATAAGCGCACCTATTCCGAAAGTGACAATTCCCAGTCCGCCGAAAAAGTGCATGGGGCGCTGTAAATATTTTTTGAAAAACAGCATCAGGAACAAATCGCTTATTACTTTGGTGGTTCGGCCCAGATTGTATTTGGAAGTCCCGAATTTCCGGGGCCGGTGATTGACATCGACCTGCGTAATTTTTGTGGCTCCCTCGAGGGTGATCAGTACCGGAATAAACCGGTGCAGTTCGCCGTAAATATGAATACTTTTTATGGTTTCGCGGGTGAAAATTTTAAGGGTACACCCCAAATCTTTCATTTTGGTTCCAGTTGACCGGCGAATCATATAATTGGCAATTTTTGAAGGGACTTTGCGCAGAAACATACCGTCTTTCCGGTTGGCCCGCACACCGGCCACCATGTCCCAGCCATCGGTTTCTATCATTTTCAGCATTCCCGGAATATCAGCCGGATCGTTTTGCAAATCACCATCGATTAACGCTACGTATTCACCTTCGGCCTGGTCGATCCCTGCCTGCAATGCCGAACTTTGGCCGTAATTGCGTTTTAGTTCCACCAGAATAAACCGGTCGTCGTTAATTTTCAGAATTTCTGAACGGGTATTGTCAGTAGAGCCGTCATCCACAAAAATGGCTTCGAAATCGATATTTTTTAATGCCTGCTGAATTTGTTCCGAAAGGGGTTTTATGTTGGGTTCTTCGTTGTACACGCAAATCACCAGCGAGAGTTTCTTCATTTTTTTGAAATTATTTGATTCCTGAACTTTTTCGAAATTTCCGGCAAAGGTACACAAATCCAGCGCAAAAACGGTTTTTCTATTTGTCTTCGTTCCATTTCAAAATGTATGAAAACCGGATTGTTTTATATTCCCGGTGCTGCAACCCGTATTCGTATTGAAACCGGATGGCCTGCTTTCTGAAATCTTTACGCACATCGAAATTTAGCTGCATGGGCCGGTCGCGTTCGTTTTTGTAGCCTGAATAGCCCGACCAGGAAGCCGACAACAGCCAGTTGTTTTTTTGAAAGTCGGCACCCAGACCATAAAGCAGGGCATCGTTCTGAAGGTTCAGTTCGTCGTTGGTTTGCCAGGAGTAAAAACCAATCATTCCAAAAGGTTTGACGGCGCCGGTTTCAGCATTCCCAACGGTTTCTGAAAAACTTAAATCCAAAAAATAGGCCGGACTGTCGGTGTAGCGGGCTCCCTCCAACTTGTTTCCCGACGCTGTTTTTGTTGCAAACCGAAATAATGTGTTGGGAAATTTTCTGTTTTTAAATACCTGAATTAGCGTACTGAACCAGAAATCGCCGATGGCGGTTCCTTTTCCGTCTTCTATACGGGAAAAACGTTCGTTCCGGATTTCTTCTGAAAAAGCGAAACGCTCGAAAACAACACCATACATTTCGACGGCAATTTTGTTTTTGGCAAAGGGAATGTACAAATAACCCGAAATATCCTGCGTGGGGTCTCCGTCGTGGAAATGGCCGGAAGCCGTGAGCTCAAATTCTGTTGCTCTGACCAGCTCCCCTTTTTGAATCTGGGGCACGGGCAGTGCATTGGGTCCGAAATACCCCGGTGAAATTATCATCCAGTTTCGCCAGCCGGGATCTCCCGGTTCCCACCCGTGCAGTTCATTCCACCACGACATGTCGTTTCCGGATGGTTGCGCCCTTCCGGGAAAAGCAATAAAAACGAGTAATACGATTATAAAACGGGATTTCATTTTTATTAAAATTCCGGGTAAAAATAAAGAAAAAAAGGACTGCAAAATGGTGCAGCCCTCCATATAGTTATAAATTCAATTTTGCTCTGACGCCGGGCGGAATGGCATCCTTATGCACCATAATGCACATGGTTTTGTAACTCACATAAGGTTTGGATGCATAAAAATAACCGTTGTATTTGTTGTAGTCGCCCCACGAGTTTTTTACCTTGTAAAAGGTGTTTCCGGTGTTGTCTTTTGCCAGCCCGACAATATGCATACCGTGGTCGTCGGTAGTCTGGAAATTATCGAAAGCAATTTGCCGCATTTCCTGGGTAATTTCCAACTCGGGGACCGGTTTTTCCAGTTTGTACAATTCGTTTTCACGTTCCCTTTCAGGCAGGGCTTCCCAACGTGATATCTCTGCGTCGGACATGTCAATTTCGGGTGCAGCCGGCATAACGGCAATACCTTTATTCCCCGATGCAAATCCTTTTTCACTCACATCGGCGGCCCATGCCACGGTATATCCGTTATTTAAGGAATAGTCGATAATTTCTTCCAGTTCATTTAAGGGAACATTGTACACTTCGTCCCACGACCAGTTATCCGGAATTTCAATAATAAAACGCGAGTAGAACGGATGATGGGTGTAGGAGGTAATTTCCACGTAATCGTCCATATTCAATCCAACAAAGTTGTCGGCAAAGCTAAGCGGCGTATAAGATCGCCCCTGGTATTCAAATTTTTTGGGAAGTTCTCCCAGGTAGCTGTCCAGAATCTGGGTAAATGCATCGTGCCATGCTGTACTGAGTTTCCGGTTTTTGTTTTCCACCACGGCATCCACATATTCGCGCAGTACCCGGTCCATTTCACCATGTACGTGTTTATCTTCTCCATATTTCAGGCCATCATAAACCGATTCGGGAACAATACCGTATTTGGCAATCATATTGGTAACATCGTGAAATGCACCGCCTGCCGAAAAATTCAGGTTGCCGTGCACCCTCACATGTTTGGTTGCTTTTTCCGCATAAGTGTGCCAAACGACAAACATTTCGGAAAGGTTGACTTCCGGTTTTCCTAAACGCATCATTTCCGACTGTAAAAACGAAAGTCCTGAAAACGACCAGCATGTACCCGAACGGTGCTGATCTTCAACCGGTGTGGTTGGAAGTGTAATCACATCTTCAAATTTCCACGCGTCTTTTTTGTCTTTTTTTACCTCGCCCCCGGCAGTTGCAGGTAACGTAAAACTGACAACAAGCAGTGCCGCCAGCAAATTGAAAAACTTAATCCTCATTAAAAATCTTTTAAACTTTTTGTTTTTTTATAAAAGCCAAAAATAAGAATAAAAATTTCTTAACGAAAATTTTAACATTTGGAAACATTCTGAATTAAACATCCATCTGTTTTTAACCTGAAAATTACGAGTAGTTTGCCATTACTTCCTTGTGTCTGAAGCAATTGATTAAATGGTCGTTTACCATTCCGGTCGCCTGCATGTGGGCATAAACAACTTTGGAACCAACAAACTTAAATCCTCTCTTTTTCAGGTCGGCCGAAATTTTATCTGAAAGCGGTGTTGTTGCCGGCAACTCTTTTGGTTCAATGAAGGTATTTACAACAGGTTTGTAATCGACAAATCCCCAGATATACCTGTCGAAACTTCCAATCTCTTTCTGCACTTCGAGGAAACGTTGGGCATTGTTCACGCAGGCAGCTATCTTTTGTTTGTTCCTGATAATCGATTTATCCAGCACCAACTCATTCAGTTTATGATCTGTGTAGCCGGAAATAATTTCCGGATGAAATCCGTCAAAAGCTTTTCTGAAAGCCTCTCTTTTTTGCAACACAATTTGCCAGCTTAAACCAGCCTGGAATCCTTCCAGTACAAGAAACTCGAATAATTTATGGTCGTTGTGCAAAGGAACTCCCCACTCTGTATCGTGGTATTTTATCATCAAATCACTTGAAACCGACCATTTACAGCGTTCACACATATTTTCTATTATTTTTTGAAAAGTTAAATAAAATTAATGAATCCTGCTACTGTTTTCTATTAATGTTATTTTTGTTCGTCAGAAAAAAGTAAATGAAGAAACTTACAACCATACTGTTTTTTTTAGTGGTTACGGCTTTTTTTGCCGAAGCGCAATTAAATATCAATCATTACATCAGGGTAGGACGCACCCGGATTTCAATCGGAAATTACACGGGCGCCATCGAATACTTCAATATTGTTATAAAGTTTAAACCGTACCTGCCCGAAGCCTATTTTTACAGGGGTGTGGCCAAACATCAGCTGGAGGATTTCAGGGGCGCCATTATCGATTACAACAAGGCAATAGAATTGAAACCTTTTTATCCGCAGGCTTATATGAACCGCGGGATGGCCTATCATAACCTGGGCGAATACGAAAAGGCCATTGAAGATTACAATCGCGGACTGGAGTTTGATCCGGAAAATGAGTCGATATACAACAACAGGGGAATTGCAAAACTTGCCCTCAAAAACGTTGATGCAGCCATTGAAGATTACAACAAAGCGCTGGAAATCAACTCAAAATCGACGCATGCTCTGATGAACCGCAGTAATGCGCATATTGTGGAAGGAAATGTGGAAGAAGCAATTCGCGACTTAAACCAGGTGATAATTATTCGACCGCACTTTGGGTCTGCTTACCTCAACCGGGGTCTGGCCCGTTTCGAGATGGATGATTATGCTTCGGCTTTGCGCGATTATGATCAGGCCATAAGACTGGAGCCCGGAAATGCGCTGGCATTTAACAACCGGGGAATTGTGAAACATAAACTGGGCGATTACGAAGGCGCCATAATGGACTACGATATGGCGCTGAAACTGAACCCCGAAATGGCAAGCGCTTATTTCAACCGGGCAATGGCGCGTGAAATATTAGGGCGGCCAGGTTTTCAGGATGATTACCGGATTGCGGCGCAGCTTAATCCACAATTCGATTTGGAAAGTCGCCGTCTCGATGCAGAGCAACTCGCCCAAAATCAGCAAAGCCAGCAGGGGCAGACGCAACAGCAGAGCTCTTCGACACAGTCTGGTTCGCAACAAAATGCCACTTCCCAAAATTCCACCCGGCAAAATACTACAACTGCAACTCCTCCGGCTGATTCAAAAGATGAGGAGGAAGTCAGCGAGGACAGCGAGAATAGCAGGAACAGACGACAACGGATAAACCTGATTGTTGAAGATTCGCGTGATTTACCTGCTGATGATGAGGGGGAAGTTGAAGACGGCAGAATCCAAAACCGAAACATTGTTATCGATCTGCAGCCCATTTTTATCATTTCAGCATTCGAAAAAAATGCAGTGGATTATGAACGCTCACAGTATTATAACATTGCAATTGACGAGATTAACCGGGCTAACAATTATAATCCGCTTCTCTCCATAACCAATAAGCCGGTGGAGGAATATCAATCGGTTTTCGAAAATTTCATCCTGTATTTCAACGCCCGTCTGAATATTGACGAAAGCAGTCACAATTTTCTTAACCGGGGAATTTTTTACAGCCTCACCGGAGATTACAATGCGGCGCTGGAAGATTTGAACCGCGCCGTGGAGATGGACAGCAAACAGGCTATCGCTTTTTTTTCGCGCGGGAATACCCGGTATAGAATGCTCGAACAAATTGAAATGCTGAATACCGCTCCCGATGAGTTAACCGTTCCCATTGGCAGCACCAACACACAAACTAACGCCAACACTCCGGTTGCATTACCCGAGTACCGGAAAATAATGGATGATTACCAGGCACTGTTATACCTGAAACCCAAATTCTTTTTTGGGTATTACAACCGGGCTTTTATTAAATTACGATTAAAAGAGTACAAAAGCGCAATAGAAGATTTAAATATGGCTATCGGACTGGAGCCGGAATTTGCCGAAGCCTATTTTAACCGCGGTCTTACCAAAATTTATCTCGACGATATTGAAGGAGGAGCACTTGATTTGAGCAGGGCCGGTGAACTGGGTATTCACGGCGCGTACAATATTATCAAAAGGTATTGCAATTAGCTCTTTTTGTTAATTCAGCTTTATCAGATTTTATATTTTGAGTAAAATCAATACGGTTTCCAATGGCAATCGAACGTCAATTATAAGAATATGTTAAGATGTTAACTTATTCTTATGAACAATAAGTTTATTTTATTTTAACTTGCTGTTTTTTAGTGATTTATTCTGTTGTAGGGGAGTTTGATACTTTTTTTTCTTTTTTTTAATCCACTCATTTTTTATTCCTTTGCAGTGTTTTATGCTGATTTTTTCGAAAGGAACAAACGCAAATACCACCGGTTTTATTTATTATGAGTCAAAATGTATATCAGGCTTGACTGGTACTTTTTTGCTTAAAAATCCATTTTATTCGGTATAGTTTTTTTAATTCCTGTTAAATCAGGAAACCCAACCGGGATGGGTTATTGTTCTTCAGTTTATAACGAATTCGTTGATTTACAAATATTTTGAATAATAAAAATTGTTGATTTTAAATTACACTATGATTTTAAAAAAGAAACTTAGCATTATTACATTGTTGATTTTTACATTTTCGGGATTTGCACAAACCGAAGAGAAAGAGGATGGATTTAAAATTGGCGGCGCTGTCCGTTATAACATTATTTCCACCAGTTACGAAAGTGGACAAAACAGTCTGAACCCGCAATTTACATGGGACACATGGCGGTTGAATGTTGACGGCTCAATGTCGGGAATCGATTTGAGTTTTGAGTACCGGTTTTATCCAACTTTCGGCGCACACTTTATCCATCACGGCTACCTGGGTTATGCTTTTTCCGATAAAGTTTACATGAAACTTGGTGTTTCGCAGGTACCTTTTGGTATCACACCATACGCTTCCCATTCCTGGTGGTTTCAGGGGCCTTACTATGTTGGGCTGGAGGATGACTACGACATGGGTATTAATTTCGACATCAACACCGGAGAAAACGGTATTTTGTCATTGGCCTATTTTCGTCAGGCTGAACCCGAGGGACCACGCGCCGGTGGTGATGTAACCTACGGAAACGCAGGCCCCGGACGTTATTCTTACGACATTGTTCCGGGGACCGGTGCGATTGAGAACAACGGGGAGTATATTACAGTGGCTGCACACATCCGCGAACTCGGACAATTTAACGCCCGCTATGCCTGTAATGTAACAGAAAGTTGGGAGCTTGGAGCTTCTGTGCAGGTTGGTGGAATTTACAATTCTGTTTTAGATGAATCTGAAACTTCTACTGCATTTGCAGGGCATGTTGTCGGAAATTTTGGCAACTTTAACCTTAAAGCCGAGTATGTTAATTATAACTACAAAGCTAAAAGCGATGACGGACAGGATCTTGATGTGATTCAGATGGGAGCTTACGGCGATATTTACTACGGTGGCGATAGCTACACAGGTGGTGTTGCAGCTCAAGCCAATATGTATGTAGCCGGATTAGCTTACACCATTCCGGTTGAATGGGGTCCCGTTTCAGGTATTCAGCCATACGTTGACTATACTTTGATTGATAAAACAAATGAAAACTTTCACAACACCGAACATTTAATTCCCGGATTTCTGGTAACCGCTGGAGGTATTTATGCCTATTTCGATTATGCAATGGGTAAAAACCAACCCTGGCTGACCGATGATTTTGGAAAAGGATTAGGTTCAGGTGTAGCCAATCCCGATTGGAACAAACGTTTCAATATAAATATTGGATACTATTTCTAAAAGTGAATAACTGAATTACAAATTTATGGTCGGAGATAATGACATTAGAATTAAAGTAGAAGATTTGACCCTTATTTTCGGGAAACGAAAGAAAGAGGCACTGAAACTTCTCAATCAGGGTTACACCAAGACTGAAATCCTGAAAAAGACCAAATGCACCGTAGGTGTAAACAAGGCCAGTTTCGAAATAAAGAAGGGCGAAATTTTTGTTATCATGGGGCTGTCGGGCAGCGGAAAGTCAACACTTATCCGTTGTCTTAACCGGCTCAATGACCCGACCGATGGCAGAGTGTTTTTTAAAGATCACGATATCACCCGTGATTCGAACAAACAATTGCTCAATACCCGCCGCACTGAAATGAGTATGGTTTTTCAGAAATTTGGCCTGCTCCCACACCGGACTATACTGGAAAATGCCGCTTTCGGCCTCGAAATCAGGGGAGAGCCCAAAGAACAGCGGGAGGAGAAAGGCAGAAAGGCATTGAAAACCGTTGGCCTGGAAGGGTATGAAGAACAGTACCCTGACGAATTATCAGGAGGAATGCAGCAACGTGTCGGCCTGGCAAGGGCGCTTGCCAACGACACGGATGTGCTTTTGATGGACGAAGCTTTTTCAGCCCTCGACCCGCTGATTAAAGCCGATATGCAGGATGAACTGCTGCAAATCCAGAATAAGTTACATAAAACCATTGTTTTTATTACACACGACCTGGATGAAGCAATGAAGGTGGGCGACCGTATTGCCATTATGAAAGATGGCGTGGTGGAACAAATTGGTACTGCCGAGGAAATTCTTACTGATCCGGCAACCGAGTATGTTGAGGCTTTTGTTGAAAAGGTGGATCGAAAAACCATTATTACCGCCGAAACACTGATGTTCGATAAGCCCACAATCGTCAATTTCAGAAAAGACGGGCCAAAAGGTGCAATACGTAAAATGCGTGAAGCAGGAGTTGATGTTTTGCCGGTTGAAGACAGCGACGAAAAATTTTTGGGCTATGTATGGCTCGAAGATATGCTAAAGCTTGAAAAGGAGAAGGTTAAATCTGTAGCAACAGCGTTAAATACCAAGGTTCCGAGTGTTTACAAACACTATACAGTGGAAGATATGTTGCCGCTGATTACAGGCCACCACTATCCATTGGCGGTTATTGACGAAGAAGAGGGCCGGTTGCTTGGATTGGTCACACAAACTTCGTTGATTATTGAGTCAACCCGTTTTAATGATAAAGAGATGGATAAATTAATTGGAGAAGCAAACGAACTATAATATGGAAAAGATTTTACCTATTGGAGAATATATCGAAAAAGGGATTAATTCACTGGAACAGAATTTATCTTTTCTCTGGAGGGTCATAGACGATGGTATTTCCTGGACAGTGAAAAACATGAATGATTTGTTTCTTGCAATACCAGTTGTTATCATTCTTGTTGCGATAGCTTTTATTGCCTGTTACGTAAAAGCCGGGAACAAGATGTTTACCAAATCGGGACTGAAAAAAGGATACGGACTTACACTTTTTGTTATTCTCGGTTTATTACTCATTTATGCAATGGGTTACTGGAAAGAAGCCATTCAAACCACCACGCTGGTGCTTGTTTCCACCATTATTGCACTAATACTTGGGATACCGTTTGGAATTTGGTCGGCTAAAAGCAATACGGCTGATACCGTAATACGACCCATTCTCGACTTTATGCAAACCATGCCCGCGTTTGTTTACCTGATTCCGGCCATTTTCTTTTTCAGTGTCGGGAACACTCCCGGTGTTATTGCAACCGTAATTTTTTCGTTGCCGCCATCAGTAAGGTTAACCAACCTCGGAATCAGAAATGTTCCGGGCGATGTAATTGAAGCCGGCAGGGCTTTCGGTGCAAACGAGAACCAGATTCTGTTTAAAATTCAGTTACCATTGGCTATGCCTACAATTCTTGCAGGTATCAACCAGGTAATTTTGCTTGCACTTTCCATGGTGGTAATTGCTTCAATGGTAGGTGCACGAGGACTGGGAAGTATTGTTTATCAGGGAATTCAGCAAAATGATATTGCAAAAGGATTTGAATCCGGATTGGGAATTGTTATTTTGGCAATGATACTCGACAGGATTACACAATCCGTTGGAAGTAAAAAATAAGTAGTAACCTTAAAAAACGAATAATTATGATGAAATTCAAAAAATTACTGAGCTTATTAGTAGTAGTCGGACTTACTTTTGCCATTAGCTCGTGTGGCGGCGGGTCAGGTTCACAGGAAGATTCAAAAGAAGTAACAATATTATATCCGAACTGGGGAGAAGGAATTGCCTTCACCCACCTGGCAAAAGTAGCCCTCGAAGATAAAGGGTATGATGTTGATATTATTAACCTCGAACCGGGATTAATCTACGGCGAGCTGTCAAAAGAAAATTCAAAAGGTGACGTTTTTCTCGATGCATGGTTGCCACATACGCATGCTCCTTACTGGGAAGATTATGGTGAAAGGCTGGTTAAATTAGGGGAATCATTCAGTGGCGGAACTACCGGATTGGTTGTGCCATCGTATGTCGATATTAATTCTATCGGAGAATTGAATGACCATGTGGGTAAATTTGACGGTGAGATTATAGGCATCGGCAGCGGCGCCGGAATCCACGCCAATACATTAAAAGCGATCGAAGAATATGAACTCGATTTTGAGCAGATTACCTCCAGTGGCCCGGCCATGGTTGCCAGCCTCGAAAAAGCGATGAAAAACAATGAATGGATTGTAATTACCGGCTGGAAACCTCACTTCAAATGGTCAAACTTCGATATTAAATACCTGAATGACCCGAAAGGAGTTTATCCGACTGACGTGTGTGCCATTGTCTCCAGAAGGGGATTTGAAGAAGACATGCCGGAGGTTGCTGCCTTTTTTAAAAAATTTAATCTGAGTGAAGAACAGTTGTACAGCCTGATGGGAGCCATCGATGCGGAAGGAGAGGAACCCGGAGCGCAGAAATGGTATGAAGCCAACAAGACAACAATTGACGGTTGGTTTGAATAGGTTGTGCGGACGATTTTTTTGAATCCTGTTTCCCGGGAGAATTTGTTTTTCCGGGAATTTTTTTTTGTCATCTAACAAAAAAAGCAGTCATTTGTGACTGCTTTTTGCGGTGACGATCCCGAGCACTCGGGAAACCCGCGACCTCCGGCTATTAGTTTTTGTTTATTAATCTTTGATAGAATTTTCTGTTGCGTTGTTTTTTCAGGAATTTTTCCCGTTTAATGGCTTCTGACCGGGACTTAAAAATTTCCGAGTAAACTAATTTCCACGGCATTTTTCTGGAAGTATATCTTGATTTTCCGGAATTGTGGTATTGCAGTCGTTGCTCTATGTTGGAAGAGTATCCAATGTAAAAACTCTGGTCTATTTCACTTTGCAATATATAAACAGTATAATTCATATAAAAAAAGCAGTCATTTGTGACTGCTTTTTGCGGTGACGATCCCGAGCACTCGGGAAACCCGCGACCTCCGGCTATTAGTTTTTGTTTATTAATCTTTGATAGAATTTTCTGTTGCGTTGTTTTTTCAGGAATTTTTCCCGTTTAATGGCTTCTGACCGGGACTTAAAAATTTCCGAGTAAACTAATTTCCACGGCATTTTTCTGGAAGTATATCTTGATTTTCCGGAATTGTGGTATTGCAGTCGTTGCTCTATGTTGGAAGAGTATCCAATGTAAAAACTCTGGTCTATTTCACTTTGCAATATATAAACAGTATAATTCATATAAAAAAAGCAGTCATTTGTGACTGCTTTTTGCGGTGACGACGAGACTCGAACTCGCGACCTCCGGCGTGACAGGCCGGCATTCTAACCAACTGAACTACGCCACCAATTTGTTGTTATTTCAGGTTTTGTGTCAGGCCGGCTCCCGATAGTTATCGGGACTAACCAACTGAACTACGCCACCTTTTTTTAACTTCTGTTTCCTTCAGAACTCCCTTTTTGCGGTTGTTTCCGTCTGAAAAGGTGCTGCAAATATATACTTTCTTTTTTTTCCTGCAATACAAAAAAATAATAATTTTCTTTTCAGTTCCAAGTGTTTGTGCTGGTGTGTTTTACGGGTTGTTTATTTTTTAATTTTCACCAGGTTTTCCGCTTTCAGCGTAGTTTCCCCGTTCCACCGGTAGGCGATAAGTGTCTTGCTTCCTGTAATGCAGGTATCGAGACAACAAACATTGGGTTTGATAATGTGCGGTCCGTTGCTTCGGCAATAGTGCCCGAAGAATACTATCGGGGCATTGTCGGGGTAGGGAAGACTTTCGGGAATAATTTCGGGAGGTATAGTATAATCGGGAAATTGAAATTTGCTTTCGAACGAAAGTTCTTCAAATGTTTTGCCTTCCGGTTTTTCCCACCACCGCATTCTGAAAGAGCGGGGCGAAATGCCTTTATTGTTTATTATTTTGAGGTCTCCCGGCATTTTAAATTGCAGGCCTTTGGTTACCAGCCAGATATTTTTTGCAAGTTCTGAACCCGTATTTTTGTACAGTTTTTTGAAAACTTCTTTTTTGATTTTTCCCGGTGGAAGGTTGGCTTTAATGTACGCTACCGCCTGGTCCGACCAGCATGCATGTACAACCCGTATTCCATCCGGTTCCAGAAAAAGCGGAAGCGTTCGAAGCCAGCGAAGATGATCCTGCCATTCTTCAGGAGTATTGATGAACTCATTAAATGTTTTTAGTCCGGAAACAAAACTTTTAAGCGGTGGTTTTACCAGCGGATTACCTTTTTTATCTTTAAGGTAAGCAATAATGATATTGATTTCGTGGTTTCCCAGCACCGCTAACGCATTTCCGGTTTCTACCATTTTTCGAATAATGCGGATGGTTTTTTTGATTTGAGGCCCGCGATTAATAAAATCTCCTACAAAAACAGCTTTTCGGCCGGGGTGTGAATAGCCGTTTTCTGTTTTTGCGTAACCCAGTTCTTCCAGCAGTTTTTTTAATAACTGGGCATGTCCGTGCACATCTCCAATAATATCGTACATAACCATGTAATGAACTTCGAAAATAAAAAATAGCTGCCGGAATTGACAGCTATTTTCGGTTTTATTTTGAATTCATTTTACCAGAAGTAGGCATAAAATACCAGAATAATTGCAATAATTATTACCGAGTTAATCACATCCCAGTGATTGTAGGAAGCCCGCACCTCAGCCATTTGGTCTTTGGACGCGGTTCCCAGTGTTAATCCGGCAATCACAAGCGGGTCTTTGGGTTTGGTAAAGTAACTGATTATTACCATGGAAATAATCACCAGTACAAACAGGTAAATTTCGTAGTGCAACCAGTTGTGTACCAGGAAAATTTTATAAATCAGTGAAGTTTCTTCAATGCCACCTGAGAAAATGTTCAGACCCAGGCGGGTCATACCTAATGTGAACCCGATGAGCAATCCCCAGAAACCGGCTGCCGGAGTAGTCCTTTTTGAAACAATTCCCAACAGGAATACTGCTGCAATACCGGGTGCCAGCAACGACTGCACATCCTGAAGATATTCGTACAATACCTTTCCAAGTCCTTTCATAACCGGTATCCAGGCAATCCCCAACAGCACAATTACTACCGTTGCAATTCGGCCAACAATAACATAATGCCGCTCTTTTTCATTGGGCCGGTATTTTTGATAGAAATCTACTGTAAACAACATGGCCGATGAGTTAAATAACGAAGCCAGCGAGCTCATCAGGGCGGCAAGAATTCCGCCTATTACAATGCCGGTGAATCCCATTGGAAGGAGTTCCTTTACCATTGTTGAGAATGCTGCATCGTTGGTTTCAAGCGAAAGTAAACCTTTTTGCTGCAAGGCATAGGCAATCATTCCGGGAATGAGGAATATAAAAACCGGTGTGAGTTTCAGGTAAGCTCCAAAAATGGTACCGCGGCGCGATTGTTTCATATCCCGGCCCGAGAGTACACGCTGCACGATAAACTGGTCGGTACACCAGTACCAGAATCCAATAATGGCTGAACCCAGTATTACCCCTGTCCATGGAAAATCGGGGTCTTTGGGCGATCGCATCAGGCTGGTCATGGAATCGCCGTGAACGGTGATATTGGCACTGCAGATTTCCATCATTTCATTCCACCCGCCCACTTTAATCAAACCCAAAACCAGAACCGCAACGGACCCAATCAGCAGAATGGGTGTTTGCAAAACCGACGTGTAAAGTACGGCTTTCATTCCGCCAAAAGTGGTGTATAATCCGGTAAGAACAACAAGCCCAACCGCACTAATCCAGAAAAAGTCAATGTCATACCCAAAAAAGGTGATATAGTCGATGTTAAATACATCTTTAAAAACAACACCGCCGGCATAAACCGTAACGGCCACTTTTGTAAGTACATAACTTACCAGTGAAATAACCGAGAGGAAGGAGCGTGCATGCGGGTTGTACCTTCGCTCCAGAAATTCGGGCATGGTAAAAACTTTACTTCGCGCATAAAACGGAACGAATAACCAGCCGAGCATCAGAATCATCCAGCCGTGCATTTCCCAGTGGGCCATAGCCATTCCGCTTTCGGCGCCGGCGCCTGCAAGTCCAACCAGGTGTTCCGAACCTATGTTTGAAGCAAAAATTGAAGCGCCAATAGCAATCCAGGTAGCGTCGCGTCCGGCGAGAAAATAGTCGGTAGTGTCTTTGTCTTTTTTTCTTAACGCGTAAAAAACAACGCCTATGAGTCCAATTACAAAAAGTCCAAGTACAATCCAGTCGAGTGTTGCCATCGTATTAGCTTTTGTGGTTTATAATCTGTTTAATAATGTTTCCTGTTTTATGTCAATACTTTATAATTCGTTCCAGTTCCTGTTCTGCTTTGTTGGGTTTTACCCGGTAATAATACGCTCCTTTTTTCGATTCGGTTGAATTTTTATGATCGAGTTTTTCAAGCACATCCAGCGAAAGCATTTTTTTACGAAAATTTCCGGGATCGAAGGTGCGCTGATAAATGGCTTCGTATAATTTCCGCAACTGGAGTAACGTGAATTTTGAAGGAAGTAATTCACTTCCCACGAGGCTCGATCCGGCTTTTTGATGCAGTTTTTTCAGCGATTGCTGAATCATTTCATCATGATCAAAAATCAGCGGGGGCAATTCGTTTACCGGCCACCATTTTGCACCAAATTCTTCAGCCTTGCTTTTTTTATACCTTCCGATTTTAATAAGCGCAAAATAAGCAACACTAATCACTCTTTCAGACGGTTCACGCCCTGGTTCCGAGAAGGTATTTACCTGTTCCAGAAAAATATCGCTTAATCCGGTCGTCTGTTTTAAAACCCTGCATGCAGCCTCGTCCGACGACTCATTTTTCTGGACAAACCCGCCCATGAGCGACCAGTGCCCTTTTTCCGGTTC
>CAZXHP010000028.1:0-7702 GCA_964639655.1 uncultured Mariniphaga sp. | reverse complement strand
TCTTTGGTGAGTTTCAACACTTCTTCCACCACCTTCTCCATTTGCGGGTCGCGGCCTTTAAGCAGGATGTTCGGGTCGTCCCACACTTCGAAGTCGGGCGAAACGCCTTCTCCTTCCCAAAACCAGTGGCCGGCATTGTCGTAAAGCCGGGCGCCGGGTACGGTTATTCCGCCTCCATCGATGAGTTGATGCCCGGTAGCCGGCCCGACCAGAATTCCGAGGGTGCGTTCGCCCACAATCGGACCTGCTTCCAGTACTTTAAATGCCCACGGAAGGCCGTCGCCACCCGAGCCGGCCCAGCCGTTAATGAGCATTCCTACCGGGCCGGTGTTGGTTTTTATGGGGTTGGTGTGGTCTTTCCCGTGGCGCCAGTGAAGGTTGTAGGTAACCGGGCGCTGCAGCAGTTCCAGAAAACGGTCGGCCAGTTGCCCGCCCCCGTTAAACCGTTCATCCAGAATAAATCCTTTTTTATCGAGCTGGCCGTAAAACATGCGCACCAGTTCAAGTTGACCGCGCGCTGCAGTGTTCGACATGTAAATGTAGCCCAGCTGTCCGCCGGAAAGGTCATCCACCATTTTTCGGTTGATTTCAATCCACTCCAGGTAACGCAGGTTGTTTTCCTGGCCGGGCGACAAACATTCCACAATTACATCTTTTGCATCCTCTTTCTTACCGGAACGGCTTATTTCCAGTTTTACGGTTTTCCCAGAAAGCCCTTCAAATGCAGCATACGGATCTTTTCCCGGATCGAGTGAAACTCCGTTCACCGATAAAATGTAATCGCCTTCTTTTACATCCACACCAGGTTTATCGAACGGCGACCGCACTTCGGTATCCCATTTCGCGGGTTTTACAATGCGTTTAATGCGGTATTGATTGTCATTCTTTTCCCAGTCGATACCCAGAAAACCGTTGGAACGTGAAGGTGCACTTTCTGTATCGCCACCGCCTGCATAAGTGTGACCAGCGCTCAGTTCGGCAACCAGGTTCAGTTGCAGATTGGTCACATCCCAGCGGGTGCGCACATCGTCGAGCAGTTTTCCATAGCGGGTACGCAATTCATCCCAATCGAGTCCGTGCATGTTCGGATCGTAAAAGAAGTCGCGGTGCCTGCGCCAGGTGTCGGTAAATATTTGCTTCCATTCTTCTTTTGGAATCAAATCCATTACCAGGCCGTCGGTGGGAATGGGTTTTTCGATTTTCTGACCCGCTGCCGGCTGAATAATGCCGTATTTGTTCTGACTGGAAACAATCAGCGATTTGCCATCGGCGGTGGCTTCAACCCGGTTCACGTCGCTCATTATTTCTTTTTCTTCGCGTTCTTTTAAATCGAAAAAGTGAAGCGATGAGGAGCGTTCACCTGAACCTGTATTGGGTCTGCGCAGGTAAACCAGTTTTCCTTCAAAAGGAATTAAAGCCGAAATATTTCCGGCTTTTGGCGGCAAAATGGAAAGGCGTGCTTCCAGGTTTTCGAAGTCAATTTCTACTTTTACTCCGTCTTCTTTTTTGTCATCTTCGGATTCCTTTTTATCGTCCTCTTTTTTCTCGTCCTTCTTTTCCTTTTCCTCAGCTTCGGCCTTTTCCTCTTCCTTAATCTCCACCTCGTCATTTTTCGGTTCCAAAAGCGAAGGCGTATCTGATTTTAATGCAATGGCTGCAATCTGGGTAGAGTTGGGATAAATCCAGGTTCCGTCGCCCAGTGATGAATAGGCAGCATCCATGTTTCGGTTGGTCAGGTAAAACAGGTATTTTCCGTCAGCGCTAAATGCCGGAAAATTGTCGTCGTAAAAACCGGAGGTAATCTGTTGAAGTTTTTTGTCTTCTGTATTAAAAATAAAAACAGCAGCGTTTGAATTATCGAGTCCTTGTGTAAATGCAAGCCATTTGCTGTCGGGCGACCACGAAATCTGAAATCCGAAACGTGAACCGTGTCCCAGGTTCCAGCGGTAATTTCCGGCTTTGGTAATATCTCCCGATTTCACATCAATGATTTGAATGGTATTTGTTTCGTCAATAAAAGCAATCATTTTACTGTTGGGCGACCAGAACAGTTTGTACCCAAATCCTTTTCCGCGTTTCGTCATTTGCTTGGCGGGTTCTTTTCCTTCACTGTCCTGCAGGTAAATTTCGTATTCGCCCGATTTGTCGCTCCAGTAGGCAATGGTTTTTCCATCGGGCGACCAGGCCGGGTTTTGGTCGAAAGCGCCACTCGACTGCGTCAAATTCAGTGTAAAACCTTCCTTTACCGGAACGTTGAACAGTTCGCCACGGGCTTCAAAAACCACCCGTTTTCCGCCAGGCGATGCAGTCATGTTCGAAATGCGGCTGCTCACGTCTTTGCTTTGCGGCATTTCCACCGACAAATCGCTGATAACGTTCACCTCAACTTTTTTCGGAGTTAAGCTGGCCAAATCCATCAGATACAGTTCGCCGCCCATTTCATAAACCAGATCTTTCGGTCCGGCATTCATAAACGAAATATCGAAATCTTTGTAACGGGTAATCTGTTTTTTTTCTTTGGTTTTGGTGTTGTATTCCCAAATGTTCAGGCGGATATTTTCATCACGATCAGAGAGAAAATAGACTTTGTCGCCGGCCCATGAAGGTTGTCCGTCGTTTCCGGGATGGTCAGTTATTTTTTCGGCTGTGTTCTTTTTTAAGTCGAAAAGAATTACATCGGATGCAAGCCCGCCAAAATAGCGTTTAAACGGGTAGTTCTCGGTAATTTTTGTGATGTAGGCAAGTTTATTCCCATCGGGCGAAAAACTGGCCAGTTCGCCGTAAGGCACTTGAAGTTTTTCCGGAAATCCGCCATTTTTATCCACCAGGAAAAACTGGTTCAGGCGACCAACACCGTTTTCACGTGCCGATGCAAAAAGCAGCCGTTTTCCGTCGGGGTGCCAGTCCACCATGCGGTCGGGAAAAGCATTGTAAGTTACGCGCGTGGGCACTCCTCCTGTTACCGGCATCACAAAAACATCGGAATTGCCGTTGTAATTTGCCGTGTAGGCAATGTGTTTTCCGTCGGGCGAAAACCGCGGCCACGACTCTTCTCCGGGTGAGTTGGTCACCGGAATGGCTGTTCCGCCGTTTTTATCAACCAGCCAAATGTCGCCACCATAAACAAAAGTAATCTGGTTTTCGGAAACATCCATATAACGCATCAGTTTGGCACTGATTTGAGCCTCTGCACTTAAAATGAAGGTAATTGCAGTAAATATTAAAAATAACTTTTTCATCATAATCATGGTTTAGTCCCAAAAATTTTGGGATATAATTTTTTCTAAGACATTTTTAACACACTAAGGTTCATTTTTAGTCTTAAAAACGAAAAGAAAATTACGGTTAATTATTTTTTTTAATTGGGAAACATTCAGAATTGAATGGAAAGCCAATAATTTATTCCCAAACTGATAAAAACCAATCCTCCCAAAATTTTTGATGGTATTCCGTATTTTAGCTGAGTTGTTTTTCCCCAATAGATTCCTGCCATTGCAGCGGGAAGTGACATCAATGCGAAAATTGCCAAAACCGGCAAAAGTTTATTGCTGTAAAAAGCAACACTAAGCCCTACAATAATCATGTCGAAAAAAATTGCCACTATTATTCCGGGAATCATCATAACGGTTAGCGATTTGAATTTTTTCAGGTTTTTAAAATACCTGATACTTTCGAAAATCATTTTCATTCCCAATGCGATTAGCAATGAAATGGGAATCCAATGGTCATAACTTTTTATCAGATTCTCAATTTTTTCTCCGGAAAACCAACCGGCCACAAGTGCAGGTATCTGAAGCAACACCAGTATGCCGGCTATTTTAACCACCCTTATGATTTTAATACGGGAAAAGGTTTTTCCCAAAGAAAAAGCCAGTTCAAAAATTCCAAGCGAAAGGCTTAAAACTATTAAGATTAAGAAAGTTAAATTCATAATTCAAAAACGGTAAAAGTATTACTGTTTTGGGAAATAAAAAACCTGACCGTTTACAAAACCATTTTTAATGCCTTCACTCGTGATGTATAAATCTCCGTTTGAAGCAAAGGCGATACCTTCGGGTTTGTAATAAATGTCGGAAGGAAGTGGGAAAACATGGGTCAGGCTTTGGTTTGCATAAACAGCTAATAGGCGGTCGGTGGCTGAAAGTACAAAAACTTCCGACGTTTCCGGATGCACGGCAATGGCCGAAGGGTTAAATTCGGCAATGAGGTTATCGGAAAAGAGCTGGGGATACTTTTGTTTTAGCAATTCATTTATTTCGTTGTTGCTTATGGACAGTAGCAATTCCGGTTTGTTTAGTTCATTGGGATTGAGCTGGTAAATCCACCGTTCATCTTTGCTGCCGGTCAGAGGTTCACTTTTGCTGGCCAGGTAAAGCCGGTTTTTGGCGGAGTCGAAAAACAGTCCTTCCAGATTTGTTGAGTGAACCGGGACTGTTATTTTTTCAGTATCGCCGGAAAAATTTAGGGTGTTAAAACTGAAAATAGTTCCGTCGCTGCGCAAAACAAAAGCTTGGTCTCCGGCCAACGCTACATCTTCAAAATCGCCGGTATCGGTAAACCGCAGAATTCCGGCAACTTCTTCTTTTTGCAAATCGTATTCAAATAAAGCGCCCAGTTCGTCCTGTACCAAATAAGCACTTTTGTCTGAAATTAGCGCAATTCCTGACACTTCGCGTAAATCTTCCGGAAGATCAATAATTTTTGCAGGTTGATGAAACAGGTAAGGAATTTCTTTTTCATTATAGAATTCGTGTAACACCCCGGTAGTCCAGTATTCGCTCACAGCCATGTTGGAAGGACGGTAATATTTGCCATCGAGCGTAAAATAAACATTCTCTTCGATACCATTTTTCAGTAACTCTACTTTATAATACGTTGTATCTCCATTAAAAACTATTTCCGATTCACCCCAAAACCAGCCGGAATAGGCTTTGTCCAGTTTCTTTTGAATTTTTTCGCGGGTTTTTCCGGTTATGGTGGTTTCGGTTTCAATGGATATAATTTCGAAGTTCAGAGATAGCGCTGCTTCCGATTTTACCCCGTTGCAGTGGTATTCCACCTCATAATAACTGCCTTTAAATTCTGTTTCGATGATTTTTGCACCGGGACAAAGTTTTTTTACAATTGTTTCAACTTTTTTATTTTCGCTTTGAGCGCACGAAACAGTTAAAAGTAAAGTTGCCGTTAGCAGCGCTATTGTTCTCATAATTCAAATGTAAACCTGGTTAATTTGTGCCTGTATTTTCCTGTGTGGGAGGTTGGGCAAATTCAATTTTCTTTTCCACCTCAATTTCAGTTCCTTCCAGCAAATCGTAGTCCACTTCCCCGGTAATAATCAGTTCGGTTTTATCATCAAACGGGGCATCGGGCATGTACTTCTTTTCAATTTCAACCCGCACTTTTCCGGTTGCATCCTGAAACCAGAAATCCTCATCGTTAATTTGTTCCACCACAAAACCCTTCAGTTTCACCATGGTGTCTTTTCGGTCGAGTTTCTGGGCATTATCCAGCACTTCTTTAATAGTGTGAAATTTAATTTCAGAGCCTGGACCAGTGTATTGTGCGCTGGCATTTCCAAACAGGGCTGAAAAAAATACAGCCAGTAAAATCGTTTTCATCCTTTTCAAATTTTTCATTGTTTTCATGTTTTAAATTCGAAAGCGAAAGTAAAAAGCAATTTTGGAGAGATTCTGGAGATTTAGCCCTGTTGGAAAAAAATAGTGATTTTGTGTGTGGTTTTGTGAATTTTGTATTCGAGCTTGAAGTGGTACAAGTCGCAAATTTGCTTTACAATGGCCAGTCCAATGCCGCTGTTTCCGCCTTTCCCTTTGGTGAATCGTTGTAAAAGTGATTCAGGATTTCCGGTATAAGCTTCACCGCTGTTTTCAATTTCCAGCATACCGTCGTGCAGCTTTATGTTAATGAAACCTTTTTGGACATTGTGTTTTACAGCGTTTTTAACAAGATTATTCAGAAGTACTTCTGCCAGGCCTTCATCCATAAATACCCTGCATGGAGAAGTATGTGTTATGAACCTGATTTCCCGGATGTTAATGGTTTCTGAAAAAAGTTCAAGTATATTTTTCAATGGTTCCTCCAGGTTAAGGTTTACATTGTCGGTAAATTCGCGGTTGTTGATTTTACTCAACAGCAGTAACGATTTTTGTACCTGTGAAAGTTGGGTGGCTGCCGAATATATTTTGGTAACGGCTTCCATTTTTTCAGAATCTTTTTCATCGCCGGTCAGCAATTTGCCAGCATTGGCCTTAATTACAGCCAAATGTGTTTGCAGTTCATGAGATGCATTTTCGTTGAACTCTTTGTTGTAGCGGTAATCGCTGGTTACCTTTTGCAGTAAAGAACCGAGGGTTGAATTCAGGACGTTAAACTCGTCAATTTGAGTGGGCAGAAATTCAGGAAGCTGTTCGTTTATTTTAAACCGGGTAACTTTATTCAACGTATTGTAAAACGGCGCCCAGATTTTTCCTGTGACCCGGTTTACCGACAACAGGGCGAACAAAACAATCAGCAGGGCAAGGCCTGCAGTGATAAGCAGTGCGCCCTGGGCAATGTCGTCGCGGCCCAGCATCAGGTGCTGAAGCACCAGCGTAAAATCCCGCCCGTTATGATTAATGGAAAACCACAGTTGGCGGTAGGGCACCATTTCATTGTCAGCAGGTTCCAGAATTAGCGTGTCTTTAAAAACAGGAGTTTCAAATTTTTTATCTTCAATTATCTGTACCAGGTTGTGAAAATCGGGCAGGTCGTTGTGCTTTTCGTGGTATTTTACGAGGCGTTCCATTTCGTAGGTTAGAAATTCGTCTATTTCCTCATAGGCGACATAATTGATTATGAAAAAGGAGAACAAACTACCTATGAGCAAAATAGGAATCATCCACAGCAAAGTGTTTATATAGGTACGCTTAATTAGTTTCATGAGGTGTGGTTTCAAGTTTGTATCCTACGCCGTAAACTGCTTTAACGGGGTCCTTAACACCTGCCAATGTCAGTTTTTTTCTGAGGTTTTTGATGTGCGAATAGATAAAATCGAATGAATCGGCCAAATCCATATTGTCGCCCCAAATGTGTTCGGCAATGCTTTCGCGGGGTAAAACCCGGTTCGGATTCGAAAAGAAAAAAAGCAAAATGTCGTATTCGCTTTTGGTGAGTTCCACCGGGTGATTACCGGCAAAAACCCGGCGGCTCAACGTGTCGATGGTTATTTTTCCAAAAGAAATGGAATCGTTTCCTGAAAAATTGCGACGTCTGATCAGGGCTTTCACACGGGCAGTTAGTTCGGCCATGTCGAACGGCTTTGTCAGGTAATCATCGGCGCCAAGGCCAAGACCTTCTACTTTGTTGTCGAGCGAATTGCGCGCCGAAATCACAATAATACCGGTACCAGGCGCCTGAACTTTAATTTCGCGGATAAGGTCGAGCCCCGACCCATCGGGCAGATTGATGTCAACAATGATAATATCATATTGATAAAGAAAAATTTTTTCGTCTGCAGTTTCAAAATCAACAGCCGTTTCGCACAGGTATTTTTCGGCCTCCATCGTTTCCTTTACCGCTTCCAAAAGTTTATGGTTATCTTCAACAATCAACAGTTTCATTGCAGAATTTTTTTCAATGTTAACAAGAAAATCTGGATAAATTCTGGAGATTCCGCTACATTTGAGGAAACATTTTTAATGACATG
>CAZXHP010000027.1:17298-28013 GCA_964639655.1 uncultured Mariniphaga sp. | reverse complement strand
CTTCACTATCCGCCCGAGATATAGATAGTGAAAAGCAGAAAAGTATCCGTCAACTGCAAACCGGCCATAGATAATAGCCTTGTGTTGGCGGTATGTGCTTTTATGTTGTTCGCAAAACTCCACCGTCAGCCCTAATCGAAGAACCATTTGTTGCAAGTGATAATGGACTTGAAAGATAAGTTGCAAGATTTGCAATTTCATTTGGTTCGATAAATCGTTCTAATAAGGAATGAGGGTTTGATTGTTGCAAAATCGCATTTTTCATTTGTTCGACACTTAAATTTTGAGCTTCTGCAATTTGTTCAACAACTTTTGCTACTCCGTCAGAGTATGTCGGTCCGCCCAAAATGGTATTTACGGTTACTTCTGTTCCTTTAGTTAATTTTGAAAGACCATTGGCAATAGCCATCATAGCCGATTTGGTCATCCCGTAATGAACCATATTAGCGGGGATATTTACTCCCGATTCGCTACTGATAAATATAATTCGTCCCCAATTTTTATTGAGCATTTTAGGCAATAAATGTCTTGAAAGTCGGACACTGCTCATTACGTTTATTTCAAAGTATTTATACCAATCTTCGTCCGTAATCTTTTCAAAGTCCTTGACTTCAAAAATTCCGATATTGTTTATCAAAATATCTATGTCGGTTAGTTGAGCAAGAAGGTTTTCAACTTCTTCTTTTTTTGAGAAGTCAGCCGCAATAGCTGCAACGTTTGCGTTAGGAAACTGTTCTTGTAGGTTTTTTCTTGCCTGTTCTGTTTTTTCAGGTTGTCGTCCATTAATGGTTACGGCAACATTTTCATTTAATAGTCGTTGGGCAATGGCAAATCCAATTCCTTGTGTTGAGCCACTTATAAATGCTCTTTTTCCGTGTAAATTCAAGTCCATTATTTTTTCTGTTTCTGTCTTTGCGGTTTCTCAGCATTACCGCTAACATTGTGCTATATTTAATACTTATATTTCAGTTTTGTAAAACTACAGATATTCCCATTATTTGCAAAAAATCATTAGTTCTACTTACTATTCTGTTGGCGCACGATTGTATTGTATAGCATTATTGCAAATTTAACAAACTCTTTTTGAACCATTAAGCCACGCGAGAACAATCGTGAGAGAGCGGGTTTTTTAGAATTCAAACAGCAAAGTTAACCAAAGTGAGCGGACGTAGCCATCCACTCCCGAACCATGAATCCGGTACGCCTGATTAAAAATATTCTGAATCCCCGCATTAATTGAGATCATTTCCCAGGAATAACCAGCTTTTAAATTCAAAATGTCCCAGCCCGGGGTTCCTCCTTCCGGAATACGGTGGTCGTCGATATCTCCACCGGAAAGTCGATCCTGTTTTGCAGCAAACAAATATTCCACTTCACCAAAAACTTTTGATTTAAAATATTTCAGTCCCAGTTTGCCGTTTAGCGGAGGAATGCGTCGCATCGGCTCATCATTTTCCAGGTTTTTGCCGTAGAGCCAGGTGAGGTTGTTTATAAACGAAAACTGCCGGTTAATTCGAAATCCGGATTCGAATTCCACGCCGGATATATTGGATTTCGCCACATTTTCTTTGTGATACACGCGTTCGCCGTCAATGTATTCGTTTCCGTTATAGGTTGCCTCCACACGTACAATCTGGTCTTTTAACCGGGTGTTAAATGCTATAATTGCCATCGAAAACCACTCTAACGATTTTTTGTATCCACCTTCAAATGTAAATGCCTTTTCCGGCGCAAGATCGGTTGACGGGATTTCTATTCCATAGTCGAAAAGCCCAAAAGAGCTTATGTCATTAATGTTCGGTGCACGGAATGCAGAGTGTGCCGAAAGAATGAATTGCTGTTCAGGAGTTGTAAAATACTGCAACGAAACGTTACCCACCAACGCGCTGGGGTTAAGTGTAACTTCGCCAAATTCGTTGTCAACAGAGTGAATACGGAAAGCATTAAAACGACCCCCAAAATTTACCTGAAGTTTTTCCAGTTTTAAAGTATACTGGCTAAATGCTGCAAAATTCTGCATCGATGAATTGTCGGGATAAAGTCCGCGGGAATCGGTTTTATCTCCTGTTTCGGTGTTTGTTACAATTTTCCCCGATTCCACCTTGTCGGAATAAAATTCTGCCCCGGTAACAGCTTCCCACTTTTTGCTCAGTGTGGAATAACTTTCCAGCGAAATACCATTGGTTTTTACCACATCGTTTTCTTCTGTAAATGCAGTTGAGTTTTCCTTTTGGATTTTTCGTATCTCATTGGAATATTGATTGGAAACCGTAAGTTTTATTTTTCTGAACCATTGATTTTTACTAAAGTGTTCCACTTTTGCATACGACAACCTGTGAATCTGCGGGTCGTATGTGTACAGTTGGTAACCTCGCTGTGCTACCTGATCATACCGACCAAGATCGTTTTGAATGAGGTACTGGTAGGCAGAAGTAATTTGCCAGTTACCCGAAAACCGAAGTTTTGCTTTCAGGTTAACGCCGGTTTCATCGTAACTCGAAGGGCGTTCGTACCCCAGCGATCCGCCGGCAAAAATATCTCCAAAATCCTTATAATTTACATTCCCCGAAAGCGCAAAGTTTTCCGTTCTGAATGACAATTCTCCCAACCCCGATTTTTCCATCCCTTTGTTCATGTATTTTACTTTGCCCCGCCCACCAAAGCGCGATTTCCCGGCCGTGTATTCAGGCGACTGTGTAATTACATTGATCACACCGCCCAACGCGTCGCTACCATACAACACCGAACCTTTTCCGCGAATAACTTCCACCTGCTCTACCGAAAAAATATCGATGGTATTGAAATACTGGTTTGGCCCATAACGAAAAGTAGCGTTGTTCAACCGAATTCCATCGATCAAAAGCAGGGTTTGGTTTCCTGTTAACCCGCGAACAAAAGGCGATCCGCCGCCATGGTTGGTTTTTTGCATCCAAACACCGGCAGTACCAATCAATGCTTCAGCCATCGAGCGCGGTGCATTATGTTTTAATTCCTCGCCGGTTAATACAGAAACAGCGTCGGGACTTTGAAACGATAACAACTGATTTCTTGAAGCCGTCACCACAATGCTTTTATTGAGCAGAATGGAAACCGGACGAAGTTGAATTTCCAGGTTGTTGCCGGAATCCATCGTTTTAAAATCAAGTTCCTGCGTTTCAAACCCGACACAAGATACCTGAACGACAGCATTTTCGAAATGTTCAGTTTCCAATTGGAATTTCCCATTACGATCGGAAACGGTACCAACTGTTGAATTTTTTACTACAATATTTGCGCTTGAAACCGGATGGTTATTTTCAGCATTTATAACTACTCCCTCTAACGATTGTGAAAAAAGCTGCATCGATGAAAATGCAGCTAATAAAAACAGATAAAGTGTTTTCCTCATTCTACTATTTCTAAACTGTTCCCTTTTTGTAAAGAGACAAACATAATTTATGTTAATTTGTAAATACTATTTTTCTCTCTCCCGGTTTTCCAGCCGATACTCGTCTTGTTCTTTGCTTTCCCGAATCATATCTTCTTTGTCGTCCATAACCGGCGACTCTTCAAGCGCTTTCCAGTCGAAGTTTTCATCAAACGGATCGAGTGCTTTTTGCGGTTCAAAAATCCTTGAATCAACTGCTACTGCTAAATACGGAGTATAATCTGGCTGCTCAGTAAAAAAGTCGGCCAAATCATTTGCCCCTGCATCGTATTGATTCAAATAAGGCAATCCCAGAATATTCCAGAACGTTTTAAAAATGCTTCCAAAACTATAATGCGTGTGACTTACATAATCTCTTTTCACCCAAGGCGAAATCAGCATCAAAACACTGCGGTGCGCATCAACATGATCAACCCCGTTTTGGGCGTCGTCTTCGGTAATTACAATCAGCATGTTTTCCCAATATGGTGTGTGCGACAGAAATTCCACAATCCGGCCAACGGCCAAATCATTGTCGGCCATGTAACTTTCACGGAACGGGTAACCGGCTTCCGGCCTATCGCCAGCACCATGATCATTTGGAATAATGACGGTCATTAATGACGGCATGGTATCTTTACCATTCATCCATTTTTCATTGAATTCTTTTTTGAATTGATCGATTCGGAACTGGTCGGGAATAGCCATGTTGTATGTTGGATATTCTTTTGAAGTACGATCCCAAATCGGCTGCGGAAGCGGGAAATTAATATAATGTCTGTTTCCCTGGTACTTATATTGAGCTTCATAAATTGATGGTTCAAACATAATGCTGAATCCGAAATTGAAAAAATCAATTTCATTCCGTTCCAGATGATCCCACATCGATCCGGCTTCATTGTAATCTTCAGGGTAAATAGCTCCGGCAGCTCCATTCATTGCATACACGCCGGGGGCTTTCGAATCGAACCTGAATCTTCGGTTTCCGCCGTAACTTGCCGCGGTGCAGGTTTCTGTCCACTCGTTTGGATAGGTGTTAACCAACCAGCGGTGCCCATCGGCAGATACATCAGCATCAACATAAAAGTTATCGGAAATGGCAAAATCGCGGGCAATTTTAAGGTGGTTTACCATCACATCCGCATTTTGTACCGAGGCGGTTCCGGCACTATTGGTGAACGAAACATTGCGTCCGTAGCGTGCCAGTTCAGGATCGCCCTCCCCTTTTTCAACTTGCCCAAAAACTTCGTCATACGTTCGGTTTTCCTTCGAAATAAAAACAATATGTTTTATCGGGCTTTCCTTTTCCCCCGGGTAGAGTGGTACAGGATTGTTTGTTCGCTCCGTAAATTTTTCAGAAGAAGCCTTTTCAAAATTAAAATTGTTTGCAATTACTTTTTCTGTAAATAATTTAAGTTCATCATCGGAAGGAATATCGAGTACCTGAACGGTTCCTTTCATCAGCGCCCCGATGTAACTTCCTTCCGGCCCGCGATTAAATGTTGAACCGCCGTTTGGCCCGCTGCCAAAACCTTTGGCGTTGGCTACAATCAATTGTTTCCCGTTGTTGCCAACTTTTAGTTTTGCTGGGAACCAGCCGGTAGGAATGTATCCGAGAACTTCCAGTTTTTTTGCATCTACAACAGCTACAGCATTAATTCCGGAGCAGGCTACGTACAGTTTTTGATTATCGGGCGAAAGTGCCAAACCGAATGGAATTACACCACGGAACTGTTTGATTCGGTTATCGGGTTTTAAATATATGGTATTAACAATGGTGTCCTTTTCAATTGAAATCACCGAAATGTTATCGTTGGTTCCGTTGGTAACAAAAACATAGTCGGTGGTGGCAACCAGCGAGTTAGGGCTTGCACCGCCTACCGCCGGAATACCTTCAACCATGGCGCCAACCAAATGCCCTGTTTTGGTTTTCGCAATTACTTCGGGCTCATTCGGGTTTTCCAGGCTAATGGTAAAAACCGAAAAAGCTTCCGGTGAATTCATTTCCCCCAGCCCGGGAATTTCCAGGCTGTCGGTGTGAATGCCTTCAACCATTTCGTCACTTCCATATCCGAACGGCGGAAACTTCAACGCTTTCTCCACTACATTTTCCTGTGTAATTCCTTTTATCATGCTGTACTGAAACATTCCAACATTGGCAACATACACCTTTTTTTCGTCGGGAGAAAGACAGATGCCAAAGGGATATCTCCCCACGGGAACATGGTGTTCCGGCTGGTTGGTTTCGGTATTTACAATGATCATCCGAAATCCAATCTGGTCAACCGCATATAATTTTTTACCGTCTTTTGAAAGTGTTAAATCGCCAATGTATCCGTGTGTATAATCCACAGTGTCTGATTGAAAAGAACAATCAACAAATCCTTTTTTCTCCCCGGTTTTTAAATCGAAAATGAAAATTTTATTTTCCTGTCCGCCGGCAACATATACCACGCTGTTGTCGTTCGAAACGGCCAGACCCATAAACACAGATGCCAACACACCGCGGTCGGTGGCCGGCCCGGGTGGAATTTGCTGAACTTCCGGATGTTCAGAAAGAATATCCCGAATGATGGTTATGGAAAGCGGACTGGTTCCCGAGTTGGCGGTTACTGCTGTATTTCCGTCGGGGCTTAACGTGAGGCCGAAAGGATGTGGTGCAACTACAATACTTTTTCCGGCAGGAGTTAAAAGTCTTCCGTTGGGAATAACGGTTTCGCCGGTTTTATCGATTTTCACAAAACGACTGCCGGCAGGGGCAGAAGCAATCCAGGGATCGACTTGTTTGTTTGTATTGCACGAGGCAATCGATAGTAAAAGCAACAGAAATAATACTAAACTCTTCATGATAATTTAAATTATGAATAATCTCAGAAAATTATAAAACTGGTTAGAAAATACTACTACAAATATTGTCTAATATTATTTAACTATGAAAGGTAATGATGAAAATAAAGTTACAGCAGGAGTTAAAATAAAAGCCGGCGGCGGTGTTCGTACGTTGAATGGGTTACTGTCAGCTCAAAAAACTGTTTGTTTACGGTGCGGTGCAACAGTAACCGTTGCAGGTTAGAAGGGTAAAAAAATGGGATTCAAAAAAGTAACCATTCTTGATGGAAACAGATTCAACTGAAATAAAAATATTACTAAGGATAAACAGAAACTAGAAAAGTTTTTACCGCGAAGAAACTACCAGTTTTTTAACCACTACTTTATTTTCGGTGGTTTTCACCCTGACAAAATAAATTCCGCTTGGTACTTCATTGAGCGAAAGCAGGTATTTTGGAGTTCCAAATTCAATTTTCCGGGTAATGATTTCTTTACCAGCAATATTTACCAAACGAATCTCAGAAATTTCACCTGTGTTCATTTCCAGGGTAATACGTCCGGTTTCGGTTGGATTGGGATAGATTTTCAGTTCGAAACGATTTTCCTGAGTTATGGAAGGCTGGTTCTGATCCAAAAACAAATTTCCAGGATTGCCTGAAAATCCGGTAATGGTGGATACAAAAAACAGTATTAAAAGTATCAATCGTTTCATGGCTGAAAATTTACAAATTCTTAGTCTATAATGCAAATTTTGTGCCTTTTATTTGAGGAGCCACTCTGTTGCCAATTTTAAATCCTCAGGGGTATCAATTCCAATACTTTGAAACCGGGTTTCTGCGGTTTTTATCCGGAAACCGTTCTCAAGCCATCTTAACTGTTCCAGTGCCTCGGCCCGCTCGAGTTTCCCGGGGTTAAGTCGGGTAATTGACTGAAGGACTTCATCTTTATAAGCATACATGCCAATATGAGCCCAAAATTTATTTGCCAGTAACCAGCTGTTTTCTTTTTCTCCCCTAATAAAAGGAATAGAAAACCGGCTGAAATATAGTGCATTTTGTTCGCTATCGAGCACCACTTTGGGACGGTTTGGATTAAAAAGTTCTTCTGTTGAATCGATGGCTTTTACCAGGGTTGCAATTTCGGTTTTCCCGTCGAAACATGCCATCAATTGTCGTATTTGTTCAGCTTTTATAAACGGTTCATCGCCTTGAACATTTATGACCACATCAAATTCATATTCATTTTTCAACAGTCTGGCTGCTTCAGCACAACGGTCGGTACCGCTTCGGTGAGATGATTCGGTGTAAACCGCTTTCCCGCCAAAAGCTTCAACTGCATTAAAAATCCGGTCATCGTCAGTGGCTACCCAAACATGTTCAAGTGCCTGCTTCACATTTTCATATACCCATTGAATCAGGGGCTTCTCACCCAGTAAGGCCAGGGGTTTTCCCGGAAACCGGGTGGATTGGAAACGGGCAGGAATTAATGCAATAAACCTCATCTTTTTATTTTAAAATTTTTGCGTGCCAAAGATAATGATTATAAATACCAGATACCGAAATTGGTTCAGATTATTGACAATCAGAAAACAGAAAGAACAAAAAAAGGTTAATTGAAAACTGTTGGGGAATATTGCCGGTGAAAAATTGTAAATTTGTGCTTTTATTGAATTACAATTGACAATGGATATTCAGGATATAAAACAAAGGTTTGAAATAATTGGAAATTCTCCCGGTTTGCACAGGGCTATCGAAGTGGCAGTTCAGGTTGCACCAACCGATCTGTCGGTATTGATAACGGGCGAAAGCGGAACGGGGAAAGAAGTTTTTCCTCAGATTATTCACCAGTTTTCGAGCCGTAAACATGGCAAATACATTGCCGTGAACTGTGGCGCCATTCCTGAAGGAACTATCGATTCTGAACTTTTCGGGCATGAAAAAGGTTCGTTTACCGGCGCACTTTCCGACCGCAAAGGATACTTTCAGGAAGCCGATGGCGGAACCATTTTTCTGGATGAAATTGGAGAATTGCCGCTTTCCACACAGGTGCGCTTATTGCGTGTGCTGGAAACCGGAGAATTCATCAGGGTGGGTTCATCGAAAGTAATAAAAACAAATGTGAGGGTTATTGCAGCTACCAACGTAGATATTCCCAAAGCAATTGACGAAGGAAAATTCAGGGAAGACTTGTATTACAGGCTGAACACAGTACCAATTAATATTCTCCCTTTACGCCAGCGGCCCGAAGATATTCACCTGTTATTCAGAAAATTTGCCCGCGATTTTGCGGAGAAATACAGAATGCCACCCGTAAGGCTCGAAGACGAAGCACGTGTTTTACTTGAAAATTACAGGTGGCCGGGAAACGTAAGACAACTTAAAAACATTACCGAACAAATTTCCATTATTGAACAGAACCGCGATATTTCGGCTGATGTTTTACAACGGTATCTGCCTTCACTTTCGTCAAAAAACCTACCGGCATTGTTTTCAAAAACCGAAGAAAAAGGTTTTTCCAATGAGCGGGAAATTCTCTACAAAATCCTGTTCGACATGAAAAGAGACATGAATGACCTGAAAAAACTGGTGCTCGACATTATGGAAAACAAGGAAGCGCCAATTTCGGGCGATCACGCGCAAATCATCCGCAATCTTTACGATTCGGAAGAGGTTAATTTTTCGCAGCACGAACCTCCGGCAAAGCCGGTGCACATACCGTCGATCGACAAAAGCAACATACAGGATACGGAAGAAGTTATTGAGGAATCTTTATCGCTGGAAGACAAAGAGATAGAACTGATAAAAAAAGCACTGGACAAACACAAAGGAAAACGAAAATATGCCGCTGAAGAACTGGGAATTTCGGAACGGACGCTTTACCGGAAAATAAAAGAGCATAACATTAAAGGTTAAAACATGCAAAGGAAACACTTCATACTATTTAGCCTGGTAATTCTGTTGACGGGTTTTACCAATTCATGCAGAATCTCCTATTCATTTACCGGGGCAAACATTTCTCCGGCGGTAAAAACCTTTTCGGTTTACTATTTCCCAAACCGGGCAAGGTTGGTTAACCCCACACTCAGCCAGTCGTTTACCGAAGCGCTGCGTGAAAAACTGCAACGGCAAACCCCGCTTAACGAGCTGGCAGAAGATGGTGATTTGATTTTTGAAGGACAAATTACCGGGTATGAAGTACGCCCCATGTCGATTCAAAAAGAAGATATGGCCGCACTCAACCGCTTAACAGTTTCGGTGCGTGTAAAATACACCAACAGTATTGATCCGGACCAAAGCATAGAACAGACGTTTTCGGCATTCGAAGATTTTGATGCTGCAAGCTCACTCAGCGCTGTGGAAGATGGCCTTGTACCCGAAATTATTAGTAAATTGACGGAAGATATTTTTAATGCCACGCTGGCAAACTGGTAATTATGCAAAAAGAAAAATTTTACACTTTGCTTGAAAACCCCGGAAAACTTAATCAGGAGACACTGGCTGAGTTAATAAAGCTGACTGAAAAATTTCCCTGGTTTCAGACCGCCCGGTTGTTGTATCTTAAAAACCTGCATGATACCGGAAATCCGGATTTCAATGCTGAACTGAAAAAAGCCGCACCTCTGATTGCCGACAGAAAACAACTGTACCGGATATTAAATCCTGAAGCGAAAAAAAATTACGCGAATTCGGGTTTTGAACATCGCCTCAATGTGCCTTCTGAATACATTATGGAAGGTTTGGATGAAAACATTCCGGGCAATAACTTAATCGACAAATTTCTGTCCGGGCAGCCAGGATCGGTAAAAAGAGAGAAAACCCCGCAGAGCGATCTGCCGGAAAATTTTGATAATGAAATCATTGAAAAATCAGTTAGTGAAAACGACGAACTGATTACCGAAACCCTGGCGATGCTTTATTTCGAACAAAAAAAATACGATAAAGCGCTGGAGGCTTTTCAAAAATTAAGCTTGAAATATCCGGAAAAAAGTGTTTACTTTGCAAGCCGAATTGAAGAGATAGAAAAGTTAAAGAATATTTAAGCGAATAAAAATGTACACGTTAATCACAGTTTTAATATTTATTGTTTGTGTTTTGCTGGTACTTATTGTGCTGGTACAAAACTCAAAAGGTGGCGGGCTGGCCAGTAACTTCCAGTCGTCGAATCAAATCATGGGCGTTCGCAAAACCACCGATTTTCTGGAGAAAGCAACCTGGGTTTTAGCAGGCGCGTTGCTTGTACTTTCCATCATGGGGTCGGCATTTATTCCACGCGAAAGAATGACACAGGAACAATCGAGGGTTCGGCAACAGATTGAAACCGCAGTAGATCCCACACAGGTTCCCAATTTCCCGACAACCGTTCCGGAAACCGGCTCGGGAGATGAAATTCCTCCAATGCCTTCGGAAGAAAACAACAACTAATTTTAAAAACATAAGTGCTTATGAAAAGCCATCTGCCGGAAAGCAGGTGGCTTTTTATT
>CAZXHP010000027.1:0-17198 GCA_964639655.1 uncultured Mariniphaga sp. | reverse complement strand
AAAAACATAAGTGCTTATGAAAAGCCATCTGCCGGAAAGCAGGTGGCTTTTTATTTTCAATCCTTTTGAATCATTTCCATCACCTCATCCAGACTCATTTCTGGCCGGGTAATCTGGAAGTGAGCCTGTGTATAAAATTCATTTCGTTTTCTGAGGGTTTCATCGATAAACCGAATCAGTTCTTCCTTCGATTTTCCTTTGATGAGCGGTCGTTCGGTTTTCGACTGCATTAACCTGTTGGCCAGAATTTTAGGATCGATATCCAGGTAAATGGTTTTGCCGGTTCGGTTCATTAAATCAATATTATCGAAAAAACAGGGAGCTCCGCCACCGGTAGCAATAACCACATCGGAAAACGCTGAAAGTTCCTCCAAAGCCTTTCGCTCTTTTTTGCGAAATTCAGCTTCACCTTCTTCGGCAAATATTTGCGGAATCGTTTTGCAGTTACGTTTTTCAATATAGTGGTCCATATCGATGAACTGGAGGCCGGCATGTCTGGCCAGCTTTTTGCCGAGTGTCGATTTTCCACTCCCCATATATCCTATCAGGTAAATTCTCATCATTCAGCAAAAATAGCAGGCAAAACGAAAAAGACAAATTCCGGTATCAAAACAATGACATTTGATTTGGGTCATCCTCCTTCCCAGGTCTTTTCACCTCAAAAGGAATATCATCGAAACTGTCTTCTGTTTTTTCGGTTTCTTCAATTTCCTTATCTGCTGGTTTATCATGTTCATCCTTTACAACCGGCTCAACTTCTTTAATATTTTCAATGCTGTAATTCGACAACCGTTTTCCTTTGGCTTTCCACGATTTTATACCGATATACTCTGCCACTTCAATAATTTCATTTTCGCGTTCGGCATGTTTTCCGCCAAATTCAATCTCGAGGCGGGGATACCTGACCCAGGTGATGCTTACCAGTTTGTTGTCGGGGTGATCGCCAATAAACCGCACGCGTTTACCTTCGCTTTCATCAATCTCAAAGCGTTTTACATAGTAGAAGTTTTGTTCGGCATCGAAATAAACCACCGAAAGGATTTTCCCGGCGTCAAATTTTTCAATGGTAAGAATATCCGCATCGAAGTGGTTGCTGAGGTCGAAGTTGTAGAGTTCGAATTCACCGTCTTTGTAAACTGCCAGAATTTTATCTTCGCCCGAAAATTCGCCGAGGTATTTTCCGCGATTGTCGGCATTGAGGCGCAGTACGTCTTCATCGAACCAGATTTTCCGTCCACCCAGTGTAGAAACGCCTTTTTCCTTCAGCGAAATTTTATGCACTTCGTGTTTGGTCAGAATATTTCCCATAGATTGCCGGCCTTTAATGGCCAGCTCACCCATGTCCACTTCCAGTGTCAGTTTTTTGAGGCGTGGTTTCGGTTTCAGCAAAATTTTCAGCGTTTCTGCTTCGCCGTTCGGGTTGGCCGAAAAATAGGTAATGCGCGAACCCGGCGTTCCTTTGGTAACGTCGTACTCCTTGTCGCGGGTAACGCCGGTTACCGAAAAGCGCTTCATGTATGAGAAGCCTGTTTTTCCGTCGCGATAGACCACATTGTAAATGGTACGTTTGTCGTTGCGTTTAAAAACGGCCAGATGTATCGGATTTTTACCGATGAAAGCCTTGTCCGAAACTTTGGTAACAAAATAGGTTCCGTCGCGCCGGAAAACGATAATATCGTCGATGTCGGAACAATCGCAAATGTATTCGGCTTTTTTCAGGCCAATTCCCATAAATCCTTCCTTGCGGTCAACATACAGTTTTTCGTTTTTCACCACCACTTTGGAAGCCACGATATTTTCAAAACTCCTGATTTCGGTTTTTCGCTCGCGGCCTTTCCCGTATTTATCTTTGAGGTGACTGAACCACTTTATAGTGAAAGGAACGATATTATCGATATTGTGCTGAACTTCTTCAATTTCATCCTCAATACCCAAAATATTCTCTTCGGCTTTGTCGGCATTAAATTTCAGAATCCGGGCCATCCGGATTTCCATCAGCTTCAGAATATCCTCGCGGGTAATTTCCCGTTTGAATTTCGGTTTCCAGGGTTCCAGGCGTTTATCGATGTGCGCCACAGCCTGGTCCATATTTTCCGAGTCTTCAAATTTTTTGTCTTTGTAAATCCGTTCCTCGATGAATATTTTTTCGAGCGATGCAAAATGCCAGGCTTCCTCCAGCTCCGATTTCCGGATTTCCAGTTCCAGTTTCAGCAACTGAAGCGTGCTGTCGGTTGACCGTTTTAATATTTCGGTTACCCCGATAAAATGCGGTTTGTCGTTTTCAATAATACACGCGTTGGGCGATATGGAAACTTCGCAATCGGTAAACGCGTATAGCGCATCGATGGTTTTATCGGACGAAACACCGGGCGCCAGATGCACCAGAATCTCCACATTCTGTGCCGTATTATCGTCAATTTTTTTGATTTTGATTTTTCCCTTATCGTTCGCTTTTATAATAGATTCGATAAGCGTGGTTGTGGTTTTCCCGAAAGGAATTTCAGTGATTGCCAGTGTTTTATTATCCTGCTTTTCAATTTTCGCCCTCACCTTTACCGCGCCGCCGCGAAGTCCGTCGTTGTATTTACTGCAATCGGCCATTCCGCCTGTAGGAAAATCGGGCAACAGTTCAAATTCTTCTTCTTTCAAATAAGCGATGGAAGCATCAATCAACTCGTTAAAATTGTGTGGAAATATTTTGGATGCCAGCCCCACAGCAATACCGTCAACACCCTGTGCCAAAAGCAGCGGAAATTTTGCAGGCAGGGTAACCGGTTCTTTTTTTCGCCCGTCGTAGGAGAGTTTCCATTCGGTTGTTTTGGGGTTGAACAGCACTTCCAGCGCAAACTTCGACAACCGGGCTTCGATGTATCGCGGAGCCGCAGCTCCGTCGCCGGTGAGCATATTTCCCCAGTTTCCCTGGGTATCGATAAGCAACTCTTTTTGTCCCAGGCCAACAATGGCGTCGCCGATAGAAGCATCGCCATGCGGGTGGTATTGCATAGTTTGCCCGATGATATTGGCCACTTTGTTGTACCTGCCGTCATCCATTTCGCGCATGGCATGCATTATCCTGCGCTGAACCGGTTTCAGCCCGTCGTTTACATACGGAACGGCGCGTTCCAAAATTACATACGAGGCATAATCGAGAAACCAGTCGCGGTACATCCCCGGCAAATAGGTGATTTCCTCTTTAATACCCTCCGAACTTTTGTCCGGTTGTTCTTCCGTATTTTCGCTGTTCAAATTCTCTTCTGCCATTTATTCTATTGTGCTTTCTATCTTTTTTCGGATTTTGTCTTACATCCCGGATTTTTCATTTACGCGACCTCGTCTTTTTCCACATACAAATTATCAATAATAAAATCCTGTCTGTCAGGCGTATTTTTTCCCATATAAAACTCGAGCATCTGCGAAACCGACTCATGTTTTTTCATCATTATCGGGTCGAGCCGAATATCTTTTCCTATAAAATTCCCAAACTCATCGGGAGAAATTTCGCCCAGCCCTTTAAACCGGGTAATTTCAGGTTTTCCTTTCAGCTTTTTAATGGCCTCGCGACGTTCTTCTTCGGAATAGCAGTAATACGTTTTTTGTTTGTTCCTCACCCTGAAAAGTGGCGTTTGCAGAATGTAAAGATGCCCCTTTCGGATAAGTTCGGGAAAAAACTGAAGAAAAAACGTGATGAGCAGCAGCCTGATGTGCATTCCGTCCACATCGGCATCGGTTGCAATTATTATTTTATTGTACCGCAAATCGTCGATGCTTTCCTCAATATTCAGCGCTGCCTGCAACAGGTTGAACTCCTCGTTTTCGTAAACCACCTTTTTGGTGAGCCCGTAAGTGTTCAGCGGTTTTCCGCGTAAACTAAAAACGGCCTGGGTATTTACATCGCGCGATTTGGTGATGGAACCGCTGGCCGAGTCGCCCTCTGTAATAAAAATGCTCGATTCATCGGCGCGTTCGTGGTTGCTGTCGAAATGAATGCGGCAGTCGCGTAGTTTTTTATTGTGCAAGCTTACTTTTTTAGCCCGCTGTTTGGCCAGTTTTTTAATGCCCGAAATGGCTTTACGTTCGCGTTCGGATTCGGTAATCCGCCGGAGCAGCGCTTCTGCGGTATCCGGATTTTTATGCAGGTAGTTATCCAGTTCTTTCTGCAGAAAATTTCCCACATGTGCCCGCACTGAAGGGCCGTTGGGGCCAATGTCTCTTGAACCGAGTTTGGTTTTGGTTTGCGATTCGAAAACCGGTTCTTCCACCTTAATACTTACCGCAGCCACAATGGAAGCCCGGATGTCGGAAGGGTCGAAATCTTTTTTGTAAAAGTCGCGAATGGTTTTTACATACACTTCGCGAAAGGCCTGAAGGTGGGTTCCTCCCTGGCTGGTATGCTGCCCGTTTACAAACGAATAATAATCTTCGCCGTAGCGGTTTCCGTGGGTAACTGCAATTTCAATATCGTCGCCTTTGAGGTGTATTACCGGATAAATGACATCGTCGTCCATATTTTCTTCCAGCAGGTCGCGAAGGCCGTTGCGGGAGTAAAACCGTTCGCCGTTGTATTCGATGATGAGCCCGGCGTTCAGAAAGGTGTAGTTTTTCACCATATTTACCACATAATCGCTGATGTAGTGAAAACTGCGAAAAACTTCCGGATCGGGTTCAAAAGTTACCAGTGTGCCGTTGGGTTCATCCAGTCCGTTTAAATCTTTTTCTTCGGAAATAACACCCTGGCTGAATTCAATTTCCTTAGCCACGCCATCGCGGACAGAACGGATGGTAAACTTTGATGACAAAGCGTTTACTGCTTTAATACCTACACCATTCAGCCCCACCGATTTTTTAAACACTTTGGAGTCGTACTTGGCTCCGGTGTTCATTTTACTGGCCACATCCAGCAGTTTGCCCAGCGGTATCCCCCGGCCAAAATCGCGTACAACAACCTTGTCCTCTTCAATGTTGATGGTAATTTTTTTACCGTGGCCCATCATAAACTCGTCCACCGAGTTGTCCATCACCTCTTTCAGCAGCACATATATGCCGTCATCGGAAGCTGTTCCATCGCCCAGTTTGCCAATATACATGCCCGGACGTTTCCGGATATGTTCCTGCCAATCCAGCGTGCGTATTGTTCCTTCGTCGTAATTCGGAGTCATTTTTTTCCTGAATTTTGGCACAAATATAACCAAAACAGCGCGTTTTGTGCCGCCAAAATATCACCAATAACTAACAGTCTAAGGTTGAAAAGTTTGGATAAAAATATCTTTAAAAATTCGAAAAAATCAATTAAAAAAAGAGGAATGCGGGCATAACCCTTTCCTCTTTCTCATTCCGGTTACAAAATCCAGTTAAACCGTTTTTTCAATATTCCACACAAACGCCCTTACACCAACCTCTTTATGTATTTCATCGAGCTTTTTTACAGCTTCGAGTAAAGCGTCAACTTTTTCATCGGGAATTATGGTAAGCGCGGCCGAATTCATTTCGGGCCAGGTGTGTGTTCCCATACGGGGTTCGCCTGTTTCTGTTCCTCTCCCTTTTACGTCGGGGAACCAGGTGAAACCCCTTATTTCCAGTGCATCGAACATGTACTCCACGCGTTCGGTGTTGGTCTGGTTGAATACAATCATTACTGCTTTCATTTCCATAAATTTAATCTGTTCCGTTTTCAAGAAAACGAATTTGTTTTACCACATTTTTCTTTTTATCGCGCTCGCCGTGGTGCGCCAACAGTCCGTACATTACCGGAACAATTACCATGGTTACGATGGTGGAAAAAACCAAACCACCAATTACGGTAATCCCCATAGGTCGCCATAATTCAGCACCTTCTCCGGTACTTAGTGCCAGAGGAAGCATCCCCAGGATGGTTGTAGCTGCAGTCATTAATACCGGACGCAAACGCGATTTCCCGGCAACTGCAATGGCTTCGTAAAGTTCCAGACCCCGGTCGCGCATGAGGTTGGTAAAGTCGATGAGCACAATTCCGTTTTTCACCACAATACCAATAAGCAGTACGGCTCCGAGGGCAGCAACCAGGCTTAACGTTGTACCCGTAATAAACAGGGCGACAATCACTCCGGTAAATGCAAACGGGATGGAGAACATAATTACAAAAGGCATAGCAAACGATTCGAACTGACTGGCCATTACTATAAACACAAGAATGAGGCTGATTACCATCAATAAACCCAAATCCAAAAACGCCTCCTGCTGGTCTTCGTATGCTCCGCCAATGTTCAGCAAAATTTCCTGCGGAATTTCAAGTCCTTCAAGTTCTGCATTAATTCGGTTGGCGAGTTCTCCGAGAGCAATCCGGTCGGGTTTGGCCGAAACAGTTACGATACGTTCGCGGCGTTTGTGTTCGATATTGGGCGGCGACCAGTATTCTTTAATTTCGCCCAGTTCCTTTAATTTAACCCTGCCGCCGGCGGGAGTAACTACGGTCAGTTCCTCGAGTTCGGTAAGTGAGTTCCTGAACTCCTCTTTTAACCGCACACGGATGTCGTATTCTTCGCCTTCTTCTTTGTACTGCGAGGCTACCATACCACTCACCCGGTTTCTGATGTTTGTTGAAACCTGGGCGGTGGTAAGTCCGTGAAGTGCCAGTTTATCGCGATCGAGTACAAACTGCAACTCGGGCTTATCGGTTTTCCGGCTCACCTGAACGTCGATTGCACCCTGCACATTTTCGAGCCTTTTACGTACCTCCTCGGCCAAAGCATTGGATTGGTCAAAATCGTACCCGTAAATTTCCACGTCCACGGTATTGGTGGTTCCACCCATTCCCTGGTTTGAGGTGGAAACGGTAAAATTGATGACCTCGGGCAACGCAGCGATTTCTTCGCGCAATTCAGCGGCAATATCCCACACCGATCGTTGGCGTTCGTCCACATCGGAAAGGCGCATCATAAAGTTTATCATGTTTGAACCGGTGGTTGTGAAAAGCGAAAACATACCACCTTCGTCATCTGAACCTGAAGATGCAGCCATCACCTGCACTTCCGGAAATTTTTCCTGAATGACATTTTCAAGATAACGTGCTGTTTTAACCGTTTCTTCCACCCGCGTACCGGTCTGAAGTTCAATTTCGGCCTGAATGCTGCTTTCATCCGACTCGGGCATAAAATCGGTATGTACAAATTGCATTAGGAAAAACGACCCAATAAAAATTACCAATGAGACAAGCAGTGTAAAAATTTTGTGCCGGAGCGCCCATCGCAGGGTTTTTTCATAAAAATTATCCATGAATCCAAGCCCGACACCGATGGTGCGGTCGTAACTAAAGGCTGATGGTTTTTTATTCTTTTTACGTAACCTTAGAAATTTGGAAGCGAGCATTGGCGTTAACGAAATCGCCGCCAGTGTTGAAGTAACAACTGTAATGGTTACAATCCAGCCCAGCTGGTTAAAAATAACCCCGGTCATGCCGCCTACCAGCGTAAGCGGAAAAAACACGGCTACTACCACCAGCGTAGTAATAATAACGGCCAGCCACACCTCGTTGGTGGCATAAATAGCAGCTTCGCGCGGAGTGGCCCCCCTCTCTACATGGCGGGTGATGTTTTCGAGTACCACAATGGCATCGTCAACCACCATTCCAATGGCAATGGAAAGCGACGTCAGGGAGATTACGTTTATTGAACTTCCTGTTACAAAAAGGTACAGAAATGCCACAATCAGTGAAATAGGGATAGTGAGTACAATGATAAAAGTTGCCCGCCATCTACCCAAAAAGAACAGCACAACCAGCACCACAAAAATCAGCGCGTACATCAGGGTTTGCGACAAGTTGCTGATTGAACCTTTTATGAATTCCGAAGTATCCATAATCAGGTTAATTTTCACATCGGGAGGCAGGTTTTTATGCAATTCATCGACACTTGCACGCACCTCGCGGGCCACTTTAACAGTATTGGCCCCCGATTGCTTCATCACAAACATACGAAGGCCCGTTTCACCATTTATTTTTTCATCGAGCGAAAGATCTTTTATGGAATCACGCACCACTGCAACATCGCGGATATACACCGGTTTTCCGGCCAGGTTACCCACAACAAGGTTTTCAATGCGCGAACTGGTATTAAATTCACCCTGAACCCGTAACTGGTAGTCAATTTTTCCCATTTTAACATTCCCCGACGGCAGGTTCATATTTTCTCCTGCAATGGTGTTGCCAATTTGTTCAATGGTAAGATTGTATGCATCGAGCAGGCGCGGGTCGGCATCCACATAAACCACACGGCGCGGAGCCCCCATCAACCCGATAGAACCGATTCCTTCTATCCGGTTCAGCGGATTCACAATTTTTTCATCCAGCAATTTTTCAAGGCCCGGGTAACTTTCCTGAGCTGTAACTGCATAAAAAAGGATGGGCATCATGCTGGTGTTGAACTTAAAAATCTGCGGACGTTCGGCACCCTCAGGCAACGTATTAATCACAAAATCAATCACGTCCCGAATATCATTGGTCGCCTCATCGAGGTTCGTCTCCCAGTCGAATTCCAGGTTAATTACCGAAAGGTTGTCGGTTGATGTAGAGGTAATTTCCTTCAGCTCATCAACGGAGTTAAGGGCATCTTCAATAATTCGTGTAACGTTTGTTTCAATATCGCTGGCATTGGCTCCCGGGTAAGTTGTCATTACCGAAATGAAAGGTGGGTCCATTTCGGGATATAGATCAACAGGAATCTGCACCAGCGAATAGAGGCCCATTACCACCACCGCTGTAAAAATCATAAATGTGGTAATTGGCTTATTTACTGCATTTTTATATATACTCATCTTCTTTTCATTTTTTATGAATGGAAATCCGGCGTACTACTTTTTTACTTCAACCTGAACGCCATCGAGCAGGCGGGCCTGGCCACTGACAATTACATTATCACCGGGTTCCAGATTATCCGAAAAAACTTCGATGTTGTCGTCATAGCGTTTGCCAATAGTAACAGAAACACGGCGGGCAATACCGTTTTCTTCTTTAAAAAGGTAGCGTTCGTTGGAGCCCTGGACTTTCAGCACGGCCATGCTGGGTAAAAGAATGGCTTCTTCTTCGTCCAAATCAAATTTGACCCTTATAAACATGCCGGGACGAAGCAGTCCCTCGCGATTACCAATCACAATTTCTGCGTTAAACGTACGGTTTGTTGCGTCTATTGTAGGATGCACCCGCTCCACATGACCGGTAAATGATCGGTTGGGATATACATCGACGCTCACAACTGTTTCCATTCCGTTTTTTACAAGCGGAAAGTATTTTTCCGAAAGCGGAACGACCGCTTTCAGCCGGTCGATTTGAACCAGCGATAACACCGCCGCTTTTCCCGCCTGAGTGTTAGGTGCGCCCGAGTACATTTCACCCGGTTCGTAATACCTGCCTGAAATTATTCCACTAAAAGGTGCTGACAGCTGGGTGTTTTCCTGTAAAAATGCTACGTTCGACTGTGCCACCTCGTACTGTGTTTTCAGCTGATCGTATTGCTGCTGTGCAACGCTGCCATATTTTGCCAGGGTGTCGAGCCGCCTGAAATCGACCTCCAGGTTTTTCAACTGAACCTCGGCCTGGTGTAACTGGGTACGGTCCATTTGCACCAGCAGTTTGCCTGCTGAAATACGATCGCCCACATCGGCAAAAATACCTTCTATGCGACCGGGTTGCGCCGGCGCCAGGTGAACTTCTTCGTAAGCCGCGAGCGTGGCCGGGTATTCCACAGAGCGGGCTACAGTTTGCATCTGAAGTTCCATAACCCGGACGATTTCTTTTTTAGTATCGGCATTGTCTGCCTTGCTTGCGTCCGATTCATTTTGCTGCTTGGGAGCACAGGCATTTAAAATAACCGCTGCCAGTGCAAACGCGAACGTAATTCTTTTCATCTGTTTCATTTTTATTGTCTTAATTGTTTACGATTTTTCCGGTTAAAGTATTTAATGCATTCTGAGCCTGCAGCACTTCGAGCATGGCCGTGAGGTATTCTGATTCAGCCTGCAGGTAATTGTTGTCGGCGGTGGTGAGTTCCAGGCTCGAAATTATTCCCTGTTCATATTTTCTGCGAAGGTTTTGATACACCTCGCGCGAAACCTCCACATTTTTCTTTTGAACCTGATAGCTTTCAATGGCGCTTCTTAAATTAAACTGCAGTTGTTTAAACTGAATGTCCAATTGTTCTTCCATCAGCGCTTTGTTATTCTGCATGGTTTCCAGATCGATTTTTGCCTGCCTTACTTTTGCGCGGCGTTCTCCGCTCGAAAAAACAGGAATATTCATTTGCAAACCAACCATGTGCTTAGGCGACATGTCGAAAGCGGGTTTTAATATTTTTTCGGTGTAATTGTAGTAACCCGAAAGGGTGGGCAGGTAATTTGCTTTTTGCATGGTTATCTGCTTCCCGGTCATCTCTTCCTGAACCTCGAGCAGTTGAAAATCGAGGTTTTGCTCCGGAACAAATGAATTGTCGATTCCATCCACCGGGTTTTCGCTTAAAAAATCGGCTAATGATCGTGTGAGTTCCAGCTCGGTATCGACCGTAACTCCCAGTTGCACGCGCAGCAGATTCTTCGCCATTTCGTACTGTCTTTCTGCCGAACGCACTGCATTTTTTAAGGAATTTACCTGAACCGAGAGTTGATCGAGTTCTACTTTTTCCATCATACCTACGCGCACCAGCGGTTCGGTTTTGCGGTACACCTCGTCCAGGTTTTCCACGTTCGATTCCAGAATTTTCAGTGATTCTTCTGAAATTAAAACGAGGTAGTAACTTTCTGTCACCTGACTTAACACATCCTGTTCTGTTTTTTTCAGGTTTTTCTCCGAAAGTTTTTGGGCCAGTTTTGCCGTTTGAACACCAACAATGTAACCTCCGTTAAAAATTAACTGCCCAACCTGCAGGTTAAAGTTACTGGTGGGTTTAATTGGAATTTTCGATGGTGGCATGTTTTCGTCGAACTGAATGCTGATTTCGGCGCCCATGGCATTGGAATAATCGGCTGTGGCATTTATTTGAGGCAACCCCGCTGCAATAGCCGCCCAAAGTTGTTCCCGCGACTGTTCGGTGGCCAAACCCGAGTTTTTAATCGTACGGTTATACCGGAGTGCATGTTCTTTGGCCGCTTCCAGGTCGAGCGAAAGTTTTTCCTGCGCAAACGTACTGCCCCAAAACATCATTCCCAAAACCAGGATAAAAATCTGTTTTCTTCTCATGGTTAATTGATTTTTTGTTCGTTTCTGTTATCTGTATTTTTTATTCTGAAATCGTTTCACTTAAAAAAATTTATTCCAACATTTTGTCGATTAGCTCAATCCCTTTGGTGGTTGAAATCCCTCGCATAAAATTTATGGTAAGACTTTGAAATACATCGCTGTAATTGTATTCGTTGCGCGGAAATATTTTCTCATCGGCAAGCAGGTTCATTTGCTGGTAAAAAAGTTTGGCCACAATGGAAATATTTATCTCCTGCCTGAAAAGGCCTTCACTAATTCCTTTGTGCAAAAGTTCCTGCGAAAGGTTTAATGCTTCCTTTTCGTTTTCCATCCGCAAATTATCCCAGGTCTTGGGGTAAAGCTTTTCCAAATCGCGGAAAAAAACCGGAATAATGGCGTTCATGGCTTTAATTCCTTCCTGCATAAATGCAAATATGGTTTCGATTACATTTTTTGAGGAGTGCTGTATTTCCTCATTTTTTGACTTATGCTTCTCTGATAAAATTTCGAGGCAACTGTGAACCAGAGATGTTTTATCCTTAAACAGCTCATAAACGGTACGTTTCGACATTCCCAAAGATGCGGCAATACCATCCATAGTTACATTCCGTACTCCATATTGCAGGAACTGCCGGGTTGCTTCTTCAATTATTCTTTCGCGTATTTCCATTAAAAAAAATTTGAGGGCGCTAAATTAATGGAAAACTTAAAACACGCTGAAAGTTTTCTGCGAAATGGGTGATTTTACCGGTGAATTTAACGAATGAATGTATTTACGGTTACATAAATGCTCCAGATGCTAACACCATTAATAAACAGCATTTCGGTTACACCGTTAACACCATTTTTAATAACGGAAATGCCTGTAACCACGATGGTTCCACCAATAATTACCAGGCCCGAAATCCCTAAAAACCAAAGCTCGGGCAAAATGGCTGTTTGAAATAAAATGACAAGCGTTGGCAACGAAAGAAACACAACTACGGCCAGCAAATTGTGAACAATCCGTTGCAAATTGGTTTTCAGGTTGTCTCTTTTGAAAGGATAAATGTTGTGAGGCACAAAAGCAAGCAGGGCCAACACCGCAAAACTGTAATCGATTTGACGTATGAACCGCTCATTTTCACCAAGATCGTAAAACAAAGAAAGCAACCAGAAAAACAGGTAATTTAAAACGGCGGTGGCAAACAGCAATTGTTTATAGCCGCGCACATAGTTTTTCCCGTATAGGCTTTTGTTGCTTAAAAAACTGAGGGTATATTTTTTCAAATCGAAATTGATGTGTTGAACACTCCGTTTTACGGCAAAGGGTAAAACCCCTGCATATGTAAAGCCTACGAGCAAAATTCCCAGTTTTATGAGCATCGTTTCCGGCATCTTCTTTCAAAATGTGAAAGATATTTGATTTTAACGAAATGAGCAATCTAAACGACAACATTTAAAGTTCAAAAAAATTCTATGATTAATCTTACCAACTAAAATACTTAAAAGGATTGGTAAATTTATTTGCTTTTTTAAACAAATAAAGGTTATTAAGCTGAACCAGATTCTGTTAAAAACCGTTTATCTAAAATCTATTGGTTTGTAATTTTTTACCGAAAGAAATAACAAATATCAGAAATTGTACAATACGCTGACACCGGACAGGGATTTTGGTGCCAGAGGAATTTCTGTCGAAATTCAGTCCATGCGGGAATACATAGTGTAAAAAGGCATTTAAAGCAAACTTAATTATAACGAAAAATGGAAAATAAATTCGACAAACTTCAGGACATCATCGACTCAAAAATTTTGAACGAGAGAAAAGTATTTTTATGGGGTCAGGTTGACGACAAGTCTGCTAAACACGTTATAGACAGAATTTTGTATTTGGAACTTACTCAACCGGGCAATGAAATACAATTGATAATCAATAGTCCCGGAGGGATTGTAACTTCCGGATTTGCCATATTAGACACTATGAAAAGCATATCAAGTCCTGTTTCTACAGTTTGTTCGGGATTGGCAGCATCAATGGGTTCAATTTTATTATCTGCCGGTGAAAAAGGGCGAAGATTTATACTGCCTCACGCAAAAGTTATGATACATCAACCAAGTGGAGGTGCCGGAGGACATGCCTCAGACATTGAAATTCAAATGAATGAGATACTAAAAACCAAAAAACTTGGCGCGGAAATTTTAGCAAAGAATTGTGGGAAAACGGTAGAGCAAATAATGAAAGACTTTAACCGCGACTACTGGATGTCTGCCAACGAGTCTGTAAAATATGGAATAGTTGATAAAATTCTTGACAAAATCTAAATTGTGTATTTCTGCAACAGGTACACTGCCATGCACATATACATAACGGCACCCAGGTCACTTTTGGTTTTGAATGTATCACATTCTGCAATAAAAAAGGTGATTGACTGATGTTATTACATTTTGTAATTTTACTTTGGCGAAGTTTATTTTTTTATGCAAAATAGTCACTATATCACGCTGATTGTCTATCCGTTCGAAAACCTTTCGATGGAAAAAGAACTTGACATTTTCTGTCGCTCCTTCAGCGAGGACCTTGTTATCGAACTTTCCCGTTTCCGCCAGTTAAGGGTAATTAAATATCCTGATTTTAAAACGTCCGTTGATTTTCAACAAATAACAGATAAATTTAAAAATCGCTATTATGTGCAAGGGACATTCCGCGCAGAGAAAGAAACCGTACGAATCAATGTGCAACTTTTTGATAATGAAAATGGCCATCTGATATGGGGAAACAGATTAGATGGCAATCTTACCGATTTGGGAGAAATCCAGGACAACCTGCTTATTAGTATGGTTGCAGCATTGCAAAAGCAAATCGACCTGAACCTGTTGTCAAAAATCAGGCAACGACCAAAAGTTCCATTCAATGCATATGAACACTGGCTTTACGGAATGGAAGAATTGCAAAAAGCTTCAGTGGAAGCGGATTTAAAAGCCCGTGAACATTTTGAGCAATCGCTGCAGATACAACCAGATTATGCTTTGGCCTATACCGGCATGTCGTTATCCTATTTCAATGAATGGACCTGCCAGCTTTGGGACCGCTGGCACATAAGCAAATCGGGAGCTTATGAGTGGGCGCAAAAAGCTATTGAACTGGACGATCAGAACCATGTTATCGCAATGGTGCTGGGTAGAATTTTTTTATATGAAGGTTCGTACAATACAGCAGAATACTATTTTAAAAGATCCCTGATGCTGAATTCCAATGACCCGGATACCCTCTTCCCTATTGCGCTTTATTTGGTTTATGTGGGATTGGAGAAGGAAGCGCTGGAGTTGTATGAAAGAGGCTTGCAACTATATCCGTATTATGCAGTTAACCACCTCCGTATTGGCGGGTTTATTTATTTTGAATTGGGAGAATACGAAAAGGCTGCATCATTTATTGAACACAACCAAACCGGGAAAGCAATGATCCTGGATACGGATGCTTTCTGCGCGGCTGTCTTTTATCATTTGAAACAATTCGATAAAATGCAGTACTTTTGGAATCAATTTCTTGATATTTACAAGAGGTTAATCAGTAAAGGCAAGGATTTTACCGAACAGGAAGCAATAGAATGGATTTTAAAATTAAATCCTCACCGTTACAAAACCCATCTGGAAGAATTCCTGCAATTCATCAGCAAAGGAAGTTTTAAAAAATATCCTGTACAGGAAGAAGTGGAGAAAAAAGAGGGCGTACATGACTATTTATTCATGAAAGAGGTAGCAACCTGGAAATTTTCCTTTGACGGATACAGCTCGCAGGCGCCTGAATTAAAAGGCTTTTATGATATCCGGAAAATGCTTGAACAACCGCGTCAGCTTTTTCATTGTGCCGAACTGATGGGTAGTAACCTGCAAAGTACAGGAGAAAAACTCATCGATGAAAAAGCCCGTATGCAGTATCAGAATAAAATACTTGAACTGCAAAGCGAAATTGAAGAAGCCGAACAATACAGCGATTTCGATCAGCTTGAAAAGTTACAGGAAGAATACGATCAACTGATTGAGTATTTATCAAAATCCCTGAATCTGAAGGGGAAAACCAGGGAGATCGGAGGACCGGTTGAAAAAGCAAGATCAGCAGTAACCTGGCGCATGCGTAAAGCCATAGCACGAATTGAACAATACCACCCCCTTTTAGGCGCACACCTTTCCAACTCCATAAAAACCGGAACGCTCTGTTCCTATAAACCCGACAGGGAAATTAGCTGGATTACTTCGTAAGTCTGCCGAAACTTACATTGTAAGCGATAAACTTACGCTTTTTCAGGTGTATTTAAATTTAAAATTAAAACATTATGAAAAAGATTATTTTTATGCTTGGAGTAATTACATGCTTAGCCTCAGAATCCTGTACAAATGAACAATACATCGATTCTGACAGTAAAAACCTTTCTAACAAGGTGATTTTGGAATGGAATGAAGTGGCGTACCATGCTTTTGGTGGAGAAGCTTATCTCCATTCATTGATGGCGTCGAGAATCAATGCAATGACGCATATTGCGATGCACGATGCATTAAATGCCGTTCTTCCGGTTTATTCCACCTACGCTTTTCAGGGTAATGACGCCGGTGCAAATCCAATTGCAGCGGCAGCAAGTGCTGCTCATATTGTATTGGTACATGAAATCCCTGAAAAAGTGCAGTTTCTCGATTCGGCTTTGCAGAAAACACTGTCTGCAATCTCCGATGGCGATGCCAAAAACAGAGGAATCGGTTTAGGTAAAGAAGCAGGGCAGGTCATTATTAATGCCCGTACAAACGATGGTTCGGTGGGAAATCCAATGAGTCCGGTACCGCCGTCTGCCGGACCGGGCAATTATCAGGCTGTACCGCCGTTTGACATTCTGTTTGCTCCTTATTGGGTAGATTTAAAACCGTTTGGTTTACAACAGAAGGATCAGTTCCGTTCCACCCAGCATCCTTCAATTCAAAGCGTTGAATATGCTGAAGCCTTTAATGAAGTGAAAGATGCAGGAAAACCGGACAGCAATTCCCGAACAGAAGAACAAACTGCCTACAGCCATTTCTGGTACGAATTTTCCGAAGCGGGCTGGAACCGTGTAGCACGAACCATTGCCTCCGACAAAAAGCTGGGCTTGCATGAAACAGCCCGGTTATTCGCGCTTGTGGATATGGCAATGGCTGATGCTTATACTGCCGGCTGGGATTCTAAATTCCATTATAATTTATGGCGCCCATATACTGCCATCCGTCAGGCGGGTATCGATTATAATGAACATACAGAGGAAGATCTGCAATGGGAGCCGCTTATGCCAACTCCTCCGGTGCAGGATTATCCATCCACACACAGTGCTTTGGGAAATGCAGCAGCAACGGTAATGTCAAAAATACTGGGCACCAACACGTCTTTTTCAATGAGTTCGCCCACTGCTTTGCCCAGTAACGGAGCAAGAAGTTTTACCAACGTTATGCAGGCGGCAGATGAAAATGCGGATTCAAGGGTTACAGCCGGTATTCACTTCCGGTTCGCCTGTGACGCTGGTCAGGAAATGGGAAACAAAATCGGCCAATGGATGGTGGACAATTACCTTAAACCTCTGAAATGAAAAAATCCATATTTTTCGAAATTTTTAACAAGATCCCGGTTGCTTTTGCAATCGGGATTTTTGTTGCAACTATGTTATCCGTATACCGGAATTACGTGATGAAAAAGTTTTCGCACCCACAAAGCATTCATCCTTTTTAGTTCACCATATTTTGCGGGCCAATAAATGATTTTATGTAACTGAGATTGTGCAACGAAGTTAAAAAATTTGCGGAATTGTATTTTCTCTGATGCAGGTAATTTGCTTCAGCCAAGTTCACGGATTTTTTCTCCATGAACGAAAGAAGACAAAATGCAATCCACATAAGATTTTCAGTTTCCCAATCAGATAAAATACCTTCAGAATTTTACTATTTTTCTGTTCCCGGTTTTCCCTCCCGCACTGTAATACAAAATATAAACTCCGGATGGAAGTGC
>CAZXHP010000026.1:0-28072 GCA_964639655.1 uncultured Mariniphaga sp. | reverse complement strand
GTAATATCGAAAATCCAACCCTTTTTGTTTTTGCTTTTTGCTTTGTCCGCGGCGGCTTCCAATGCACTTTCGGGCAGCCCCGTCAATTGGGTTTTTTCGGTGATGTGCATTTCGTAACTGTTGGTTTCTTTCAGCACATTATCTCCGAATTTGAGGGAAAGCACGGCCAGTTCGGTACTGATTTTTCTGAATTTCTCCTTGTCGGTTTCGGAAAGGCTGGCGCCTTTGCGCACAAAATTGAGGTAAGTATTTTCGAGCAGGGTTTGCTGCTCGGCGTTCAGTTTCAGTTTGTTTTTTTTATGGTGAACTGTTTTAATGCGTTCGAACAGCACCGGGTTTAAGGTAATATCGTTTTGGAATTTTGTAAGCAGCGGCGAAACCTCCTGTGCAATTTGCTGCAATTCGTCGCTGGTTTCAGCATGTACCAGGTTGAAAAAAATTCCGGTTGTCCGCCCCAGCAATTTACCTGCCTTGTCCAGCGCTTCAACAGTATTCTTAAAAGTTGGTTCTGCCTGGTTTTCAGCAATAGCCTTCACTTCTGCTTCGCCTGTTTGAATGGCTTCTCTGAATGCTGGCAGGAAATGTTCATTTTTAATTTCCGCAAATGGTGTAGTTTCGTGGGGGGTTTTAAAATTTTTTAAAAGCGGATTTGCTTTCGTATTCATCATAATCAATTTTTCTTTTTCTTTTGCACCGACCAGCCAAACCTTCCGATTTTTTTTCCAAGCCCGAAATAGTGGCCGTGGCTGTAAACCAGTGGCCGGGCTTTCGCAAAACTAAAAGCGTTTTTGTCGTTCACATATTGCTCATCAACCGAAACGTTTACCACTTCGGCAATAAACATGTGGTGGGTTCCCAACTTTTTGATTTCTTTTACCACACATTCGATGTTCACCGGAGATTCTTCAATTACCGGTGCTTTAACTACCTTTGCGGGCGCCGGGGTGAGTTTCATTTTTTTCCATTTGTTGTATTTCCGGCCCGAGCGGCAGCCGCACCAGTCAGTGGCTTTGGCCAGCTCTTCAGTAGTGAGGTTAATTACAAATTCGCCGGTGCGTTTTATAATTTCGTAGGAATGCCGGCCCGGGCGTACAGAAATGGAACACATGGGCGGGTCGCTGTTGATGGTTCCCGTCCAGGCAATGGTAATAATATTGTATTCTTCGGGCGAATGTCCGCAGCTCACCATAACCGCCGGCAACGGGTAAATCATTGTCCCGGGTTTCCAGTGTGTTTTTGCCATAGTTGAAATTTAATCCGAAGGGTCTTTCCAGTCGCCGTTTTCCCTGATCAATTCTTCGAGCTCATCTACCGCATTTTCGAACGGAATGTGCCTTTTGATTGGTTTCAGTCCTTTGTAAAGTGTTACTTTGTTGTGGCTTACACCAACAAAACCATAGTCCACATCACCCATTTCTCCCGGGCCGTTTACCACGCATCCCATAATTCCTATTTTCAGGTGTTCGAGGTGTTTAAAATGCTCCTTAATTTTTTTTGTGGTTTCCTGGAGGTTGTACAACGTTCTGCCGCAACCGGGGCACGAGATGAATTCTGTTTTCGACATACGCATGCGGCTGGCCTGCAAAATTCCGAAACTCAAGTCTTTCAGCTCGGTGAAGGTAATGCGTTCATTTTCGTTTGATATGCATAATCCATCGCCATAACCGTCAATCAGCAATCCGCCCACATCGGCAGAAGCTTTAATCTGAAGGTCTTCCAGTTTACCTTCGTTATATCTTCTGTAAAGAATTACCGGTATTTTCCAGATGTGTGACTCCAGCGTGGTGAAAAAGGCACGCAATTCGGCCAGGGGGTTTTTGTTGAAACTTTCGAGAATAAGCACCGTTTTACGGGTTTGTTTCAGTTTCATAATAATTTCCGGGTTTTTTTCCATAAACCGGTCGAACTCCATTTTATTGGTACGAATGAATTTCAGTCGTCCCCAGCGTGTACTTTCAAACAAATATTCTTCCAATGAAATGATGGGGTAACCTTCGCCGTTGATATCCATAATTTTATTTCCCGATAGAAAATAATCGGGAACCAGTTTGCCGCGTACCGGCAACATCTCCTTCAGACTGCGGTCGCCCAGGTCGGCCACAACAACCGGCAGGTTTTCGCCTCCCATATCGAGCACCGGGCGTGTAGAACGTCTTTCGTATTCAAACGGGTTGGTTTGGGCAATCAGCGACGCCGTAATCGGTTCGTGGTCCCTGTACGTTTTAAAATGTTCCACCAGTTTTTTGGCTATCGGAACCTCATTCACCGGATCTTCGGTTAACGAAACCCGGATGGTGTCGCCAATACCGTCGGCCAGGAGTGCACCGCACCCCACTGCCGATTTTATGCGGCCGTCTTCCCCTTCACCGGCTTCGGTTACTCCGAGGTGAATGGGATATTTCATGTCTTCCAGCCGCATTTTATAGTTCAGCAGGCGCACGGTGTAAACCATCATGCGGGTATTACTCGATTTGATGGAAACCACAACGTCTTTAAAATCCACTTTTTTACAAATACGCAGGTATTCCATCACCGATTCGGCCATTCCCGAGGGAGAATCACCGTAGCGGCTCATCACCCTGTCGGAAAGTGAACCGTGATTGGCGCCAATACGCAGCGCTGTTTTGGTTTCTTTCAACATTTTAAGGAAAGGAATGAACTGTTCCTCAATTTTTTGCAATTCTTCCTTGTACTCTTCGTCGGAATAAATTTTTGCCTCGAAGCGCGCCCGTTTATCATAAAAGTTGCCGGGGTTGATACGCACTTTGTCGAAATATTTGGCAGCAATGTCGGCCAGCCGCGGGTTGAAATGAATATCGGCAACCAAAGGAGTATTATAACCTCTTCTGCGCAATTCATCTACAATGTTTTTCAGGTTTTCGGCATCGTAAATGCCTTTTACAGTGCAGCGTACATAGTCGGCCCCGGCTTTTGCCAGCGCAATTATCTGTTCCACTGTCGGCTCGGTTTCTTTTGTAGAGGTATCGGTCATCGACTGAATCCTGACGGGATTTTTTCCACCAACACCAACACCGCCAATGTTTACTTCCCAGGTCTCCTGTCTCTCGTACCGGGTAATATCTTTAATATAATTGAAATGACGATCTTCCATGATAATCTGTTAAGCTGAAATGCAAATTTACGCTAATGGTTTTAATTTAAAAAGTTTCCTTTATTTTTGTTGATTAATATAAATATATGGACTTAAAAATCAACGAGGTATCAAAATTATTTGGAAAACAAAAGGCGCTCGACCAGGTTAGTTTTACGGTTGACCGGGGCGAACTTTTAGGATTTTTGGGGCCAAACGGCGCCGGCAAGTCCACTTTAATGAAAATTATTACCGGTTTTTTACCGGCTGACGGAGGCGAGGTTTTTCTGGATGATGAAAAAATTTCGACCGGTAAAACTTCATTTCGAAAAAATATTGGTTATTTGCCCGAACACAATCCGCTTTACACCGACCTTTATGTGAAGGAGTTTCTGGAAATTACCGCCGGTTTTTACCAGCTGAAAAACAAAAAACAGCATGTTGCCCGTATGGTAGAACTTACCGGGCTGGGCGATGAACAGCATAAAAAAATCGGGGCGCTTTCCAAAGGTTACCGGCAGCGGGTGGGGCTGGCCCAGGCGCTGATTCACGATCCGAAGGTACTGATTCTCGACGAACCGACCACCGGGCTCGACCCTAATCAGCTGGAAGATATCCGCAGTTTGATTCGCACCATCAGCCGCGAAAAAACCGTCATTCTCTCGTCGCACATCATGCAGGAGGTAGAAGCAGTTTGCAACAGGGTGGTTATTATCAACAAAGGAAAAATTGTGATCGATGGAACCATTTCCGAAGTAAAAAGCGGGCAACTTCGGAAGGGCCAGACCGTAATTGCTGCTTTTGATAAAACGGTGAAAAAGCAGCAACTGCTGGCTTTGCGGGGAGTTGAAAATGCTGAATTTGATGGTGAAAACTGGGAAATTGAGACTAAAGGAAAAGCTGATATTCGACCCGAAATTTTCAGGTTTGCCGTGGAAAATAACCTCGCGCTGATTACCCTGGTGCAGAAACAGCAAAACCTGGAAAATATTTTTCACCAGCTAACCCGCGGTAATGAAGCCTGAAGTTTCGGTAATTCTTCCTTATTTTAATGCTGAAAACACACTGGCTGCTGCTGTGGAAAGTACATTGAATCAGACTTTTATGTTATTCGAGCTACTTCTGGTAAACAATAATTCCACCGATAACAGTTTTTTAATTGCAAAGGAATTTGCCCAAAAAGATTCGCGAATCCGGCTTTTGAATGAACCAAAGCAGGGTGTTGACCACGCCATGAACTGCGGGCTTGAAAACTCCCGCGGACGGTTTATTGCCCGAATGGATGCCTATGATGTTTCCCATCCCGAAAGACTGGAAATACAGGTTCGTTTTTTGGATAAAAATCCAGGAACCGGTCTGGTGGGTTCTGCGGTAAAATACGTTTCGCACAACACCGGAACAGGTGGTTTCAGGCGTTTTGTGAAATGGGTGAATTCCTTTTTTTCTTCCGAAGAAATTGAACACAACCGGTTTGTGGAAATCCCGGTGGTAAATCCTACCATTTTGTTCCGGCGTGAACTGTTTGACCGGCTCGGCGGTTGCCGGCAGGGTGATTTCCCGGAGGATTACGAAATGCAACTGCGCTACCTGGCTGCCGGGGTGAAAATGTGCAAACTGTCCGAACCGTTGCTGGAGTGGCACGATTATTCTACCCGACTTACCCGCACTGACGAGCGGTATTCTACAGCGGCATTTTTTAAGGTGAAAGCGAAATATTTCAAAAAATGGTCGGAGCAAAACAACCTGTTTCACCCTGAAATCTGGGTGTGGGGTGCGGGAAGAAAAACCCGGCAGCGGGCGAAATTGCTCTCCGGAGAAGGGTTAAAAATCAAAGGATATATTGATATTGTGAAAGGGAAGACCACAGAAAAAACCACATTGCATTTTGAGGAGATACCAGCGCCCGGGAAAATGTTTATTGTGCCCATGGTGGCCAAATACGGTGCGCGGGAATTGATTCAAAAAAATCTTCTAAATAGAAATTATAAAGAAGGAAAGGATTATATTTTTCTGGCCTGAAAAAAATGTCAATCCAGTTTTTTTCTTATTGATTCCTGGTAATGTTTGATGAATAATTCCAATTCTTCGGCAAAGCTAACTTTCTTATGGTGTTCCTTTTGATTTAGAATGTATTTGCACGTTCTGTCAACATCAGATTTTGATATGGAAAAAGCAGATGCTGATTTTTGCCAGGCAAATTTACCGTTGGCAAGTTTATTTTCATTGATGAAGGTTTCCGAACTTTCTTCAACTATTGTTGCCAGTGTTTCTTCTGAAATGTCAGGAGAACGTGATGCCAAAAAATGCAGGTGGTCTGAGTTAGCGTAAATAGCATATAATTTGCAGGAATTATTGTTTATTATGCCGGTAATGTATTTTTCAATCCGGATTCTGTTTCTTTCTGGGATTATTGGCAACCTTTGGTAGGTTGTGAAAATAAAATGAGTGTAAAGGTTGTTGTATTTAATTTTCATGGAAAATAAGGTAATAAGGTTTCGTTTTCCTCAGTTTATTGCTACTAAGCTTAAGGAGAATAAAAATAAGGTTTTTTCAGTTACTTCAAATCAAAGAAACCTTATTTTTTTTGCTGAACACCTTAGTAGCTAAATCGTCTGATAAAAACTACCTTATTACCTTATTCTTTGGTTTGTTGAGGTATTTTACATCACTTTCAAAATGAACAAAACAGATTATTCCGCCTGAAATTAATTTCCTATGGCCTCCAGCGAGTCTCGCACCTCTTTAATTTCATCGCGCAACAAAAGGATATCCATTTCGCTTAATGGTTTTACCAGTTCGGCGTCATAAACGTCAAAAAAACTGTCGCCAAACTGCGAAATACTGTGTTCAATGTGTTTTATCCGCTTTTTCAAAGCTGAAAGCTCTTCTTTCATTGTGTTGAACGCCGGATTTCCTTCGGTAATTTGTTTCGAGTTTTTTTCTTTTGTTTTGTACAATAACTTGACGTCAATCAGTTCATCGAACAGTTTTTCCTGGTTTTTTTTTAATGCAGAATTGCCCATAATTTTTTCCCGGTTTAAGGAAATAAATTTAGAAAATTTTTTGTTGCAGGGGTTAATTATTTACAGAAAATCTCCGGGGCCGAACAAATATGTTTCGCCGGCTGTGGTTTCTTCGAAAATTGTATTGCCATTGTACCTCAGGTTGAGTCTGTTTCCAAACAACGATTTTACTTTTACTGCAAGTAATTTTCTGTTTTCCCAGGTAATGTCTATTTCAAAACCTCCGCGGCCTTTTAAACCTGAAATTTTTCCGTCGGGCAGTTTGGAAGGCAGGGCCGGCAGCAAATCCTGGTAAAAATCGCCGTTTTCGTTACGCAGGTGCGACTGCAGCAGCATTTCCACAATACCCGAAGTGGCGCCGAAGTTCCCGTCAATCTGAAAGGGCGGATGTGCATCGAACAGGTTAAAATACAAACCGCCTTTGTCTTCGTAGTTGGTTGCTTCACTTTTTGAGGGCACCATCAGGTTTTTCAGCAGCAGGAATGCATGATCGCCATCGAGCAAACGCGCCCAGAAGTTGATTTTCCATGCCCGCGACCATCCGGTACCGCCGTCGCCGCGGTGCGATAAGGTGACTTTACACGCTTCGGCCAGTTCGGGTGTGGTGAGCGGATGAATTTCATCGCCGGGATGCAGTCCCCACAAATGTGAAACATGCCGGTGTTTATCGTTCGGGTCGTCCACATCATCCAGCCACTCCTGCAACTGCCCGTATTTGCCAATTTGGTTGGGTGCAATTTTTTCACGTTTGCTTTTCAGCACCGCAGCAAAATCTTCGTCCACACCCAGAATTTCAGCAGCCTCGATGGTGTTGGCAAACAGGTTACGGATAATCTGATGGTCCATGGTGGGGCCCATCACCAGCCCGCCAAGCTCCGGGCTGTTGCTCGGACCGCTTACGAGCCACTCCGGATTGTTAGGCCACGGAACAAGATAACCGGCAAAAAACCGGGATGCTTCTTTTAACACCGGATAAGCACGGTTTTTTAAAAATCCTTTGTCGCCGGTGTATTGGTAGTGCCACCACAAATGCTGGCTCAGCCAGGCGCCGCCGGTTGGCCAGATGCCGTGGTTGGCATCGTTGATGGGCGCTGCACCCCGCCACAGATCGGTGTTGTGGTGGGTCGTCCAGCCTTCAAGGTCGTAATGCGCTTTGGCTACATTTTGGCCGGTTTGCGCCAGGTCTTCCACCATCGAAAACAGCGGCCCGGCACATTCCGACAGATTGGTCATTTCTGCCGGCCAGTAATTCATTTCGGTGTTGATGTTGATGGTGTATTTGCTGTCCCACGGTGGCGCCAGCCGGTCGTTCCAGATGCCCTGCAGATTGGCCGGCTGTGTTCCCTGTCGCGACGAGGAGATAAGCAGATACCTGCCATACTGGAACAGCAGCGAAACCAGGCTCGGGTCTTCGTCTTCGTAAAAAGATGCCAGGCGCTGGTCGGTGGGCCTTTTTGAAATTTCTGAATCGCCCAGATTCAGTGAAACACGATTGAATAACTGCCGGTAATCGGAAATATGATCCTCTTTCAGTTTTTGGTAGGGTTTTCCTTCCAGGTTCGCCAAAAAGTCGGTGCAGCGTTCTTCCGGGTTTCCGCTGATGTCGTCATAGTTGACAAAACTGGTGGCAGCCACCAGAAACAGGGTGGCTTTTCGTGCTTTCACCACAGCTATGGAATCGTCGTACTGCACCAGCCCGCCGCCTTCGTGCTCGATGCGCAGCCGTGCTTCAAAAGTGAGTTTGCTTTTGGGGTAGGGTTTGCCGTCGCGGCCTGACTCGTTGTGGTAATTGTTGGCTTTCCCTTTCAGAATAATCTGGTCACCGTTCACCGAAACCTCATATTCCGAATGGGGCGAATCCAGACCGGCGGCAAAATTGAGTGCTCCGTTTTCTGAGGCTTCGAGCCGGATAATAAGCGCCTGCGCAGGCGCCGAAGCAAAAACCTCGCGTTTAAACTGCACCCCTTCCAGTTCATAAAAAACGGATGATACCGCATTACTCAGATCGAGCCGGCGTTCGTAAGCGGCAACTTCTTTGTGTCCGGGGAAATTCAGTTCTATGTTTCCAAACGGGAGGTAGCTCAGCTGGCCAAACGGTTGCGACATAAAGTGCTGGTTGCCCAGTTCATGTGCTTCGTCCTGCTTTCCATCCCAAAGCAGTTGGCGCAGTTCCTCCAGATAATTATGCGCTCCAGGATTGGCATAATCGTGTGGCTGGCCGCTCCACAGCGTTTCCTCGTTGAACTGGATGGTCTCATTTTCAGGCGCACCGAAAACCATGGCGCCTATCCGTCCGTTTCCCAAAGGCAGCGCCTCGGTCCACTCGGTAGCCGGATTATCATACCACAGCGTTAATGAAGGATTCATTTTCTTTTCGGGGCCGGAGAACCGGGTGCAGGAAAACAAAATGATCAGGGATAAAACCAGTAACAGACGAATTCTTTTCATAGCAGCAAGGTATCAAATGTTAAAATTTTTGAAATCCAATAACAACAACTTCTACAAAGTTAACAAAATGTTCCCGTATAACAGAGCCTACCTGAGATAAAGAACATTTAAAAACTGAAAGCCAGAGCTATTTTGTGTTGAAAAATCGGGTAGAAAAACCGGAAAAAATGCAATTACATACACTGTTGTTTAAAGTTTTTTTACATTTTCTCTCAGGTTTTCTGCGTGGTTGCCGGTTTCTTTGTGTGAAAATTTATTATTGACATTTTAAACGTAAAAATTACATTGTTATGCTTTTAACAAAAAAATTGGCGGGGCTATTTTTTATCTTTCTAATGGGTATTGGAACCGTTTTAGCTCAGGTACCGCAACAATTGCCGCAACAACAGAAAAATGAAGTTTCCGATGGCGAAATAGAACAGTTCGCCCTGGCATTTGTTGAAATTCAGAATATTGAGCAGAAGCTTCAACCCGAAATGGTTCAGGCTGTTGAGGAGGAAGGAATAGAAGTACAGCGGTTTAATGAAATTATGAATGCGCAGCAGGACCCGAATCAGGAAGTAGATGCCAGCGAAGATGAACTGAAAAAGTTTGCAGCAGCTAATCGCGAAATTGAAGAAATTCAAAACCGTGCCCAACGGGAAATGCTCGGCAAAATTGACGAGGCCGGACTGACGGTTGAACGTTATCAGGAGATAATGAACGCCCTTCAGAATGATCCGAAATTGCAGCAAAAACTGCAGCAGATTGTCCAGCAGCCGGGACAGTAAAAAAACAGAGTTTTTAAACTGAAGGCATACAATTTTCGCCCGGGTGGCGTTAATTGTATGCCTTTTTTTTTGGATGCCGTAACGGCATCGGACCTGATGGGACCTGAAAACCATACCTCCAAAAGAAGAACTATCAGAAAAATCGGTTAACATTCACTTTTATTCCTGAATCTTTTTTACCTTCGTGTTACGAAATTTTTAAAATGTAACACTATGCCTGTCTCCCGTTTTGGCGTTTCGCTCGATGAGGAATTGTTGCACGCACTCGATGAGTATGTCGCAGAGAACGGATTTGCCAATCGCTCGCAGGCCATTCGTCATTTGATCGAAAAAAACCTGGTGGAGGAAAAATGGAAGTGTGACAACATTGTTGCGGGAGCGGTAGTGTTGGTTTTTAGTCACGAAAAGACCGATATTCTGAAAAAATCTTCCGAAATCCGGTTCGATTACCGCGACGTGGTACTTTCATCCCAGGGGTTTTATTTGAATGCACAAAATTACCTGGAGGTAATTGCCGTAAAAGGTGCGTCGAAACGGTTAACCGAAATTTCGGATAAATTAATCAGTATTAAAGGAATACAGCACGGAAAGCTGGTAATGAGCAAAGCGGAATAAATTTTTTTGTCCAAATAGTAACACGACTTTTAGAATTAGTAACACCAACTTGTTTGAAAAATGAAAAAATTTGGAGTTTTTACAGGAATAGTTTGTTTTTGGATGCTGGGTTTTTTCCCGGTTGCCGGAAATGCTCAGGGCATTTTTGAAATCACCGACACGGTAAAAATAGAGGAAGTTGTGGTTACCGGAACTCCGGTACGCGTAAACAGGAACAATGTTCCCATGGCCGTTTCGGTGGTTGACAGGGCACAGATAGAAGAAACCGATGAGTCGGCATTGCTGCCTGTGCTCAATGGCAAAGTTCCCGGCTTGTTTGTAACCGAGCGTGGTGTTACCGGTTTTGGTGTGGCTGGTGGTTCTGCCGGGCAAATTTCAATTCGGGGCATTGGCGGCTCTCCAACCACCGGTGTATTGATGCTTATCGACGGTCATCCGCAGTTTATGGGAATTATGGGGCACCCGCTCCCCGATTCGTATGTGGCTTCCGATGCCGAGCGGGTGGAAGTGATTCGCGGTCCGGCTTCCATTTTGTACGGTTCAAATGCAATGGGAGGTGTAATAAATATCATCACAAAAAAACAGACTGTTGAAGGCATTCATGGTAATGCCCGTGTTTCTTACGGCTCGTTTAATACGCAGAAATATATGGGTTCAGCGGGTTACAGAAAAAATAAGTTCAGTGCCTTTGTTTCTGGTAATCACGACAATACCGACGGGCACCGCGACCATTCCGATTTTAAAATTAACAATGGCTACGTAAAGCTGGCCTACGATATTAACCGGAATTTTCATGCGAATACCGATTTGAGCCTCGCTGCTTTCGAGGCAGCCGACCCGGGACCTGATACGCTAAATGCAAGCCCCGGCGAACGAATCGACATTACCCGCGGTTACTGGGCGTTTACGTTTTTAAATGAATTTGAAAAGGTTTCGGGTGCGCTAAAAATATTTTACAATTTTGGGGAACACAATATTACCGACGGTTTTCACTCCAACGACCATAATTACGGGATGAACCTTTATGAATCGTTGAACCTTTTTAAAGGAAACAACCTGACCCTTGGTATTGATTATATGAATTATGGCGGTATGGCTGAGAATCTTTTGGCCATGAATGGAAACGGGGTAGTATTTGCAGATACTACTGTTTCTGAAACGGGGGTGTATGGCTTTGTGCAGCAATCGCTGTTTGAAGATTTAATTCTGAATGCCGGTCTTCGGTATCAGAATCACAGTGTTTACGGGAATCACTGGATTCCGTCGGCCGGTTTTGCCTGGCAGTTTGCAAACGCGGCAACCTGGAAAGGAAACATTTCCAAAGGATTTCGCAGCCCAACCATTCGTGAACTTTTTTTGTGGGGGCCGAATCCGGAGTTGGACCCGGAATCGATCATCAATTATGAAACTGGTTTTTCCGGTTCCTTTTTCAACCGGAAAATGAATGCTGAAATCACTTTTTTCCGGGTAAAGGGAGACAATCTGATAGTAATGGTTCCCGCACAGGGATTACGCAATGCCGGCGAAATTAGCAACAAAGGAATTGAGTTGCTTGTAAATGTGCAACCCGTTGAGCATTTAAAACTGGAAAGTACCTACAGTTTTATCGACATGAAAAATCCGGTGTACGCAACACCCGAACATCACTTCTATTTGAGTGCAAACTACAGGTGGAAAAATTTACAGTTGACGGCCAGTATTCAGCAAATCAGTAATTTGGACAACGATCCGTCACCGGCAGTAGCTGACGAAGACTACACATTATTAAAAGCAAAGGCAGTTTATAACATCACCAAATACCTGAAATGGTATGTGAGTGGTGAAAATTTGCTGAATGAAACCTACCAGGTGAATCGCTACTATACCATGCCCGGGGCAACGATTTTTTCAGGGTTGAATATTATTTTTTGATTTCCTTTTGCCAAAAGACCACCAGTGAATAAAAACTGAGTCCCGAAATCGTTCTTTTTTCATTGCTAACGGGAATTTGAAAGTTTTCGCTTTCTTTTTTTTATATTGAACGGCAAATTGAAATTGAACCGATGAAAATGGAAAAGAATGCGAGTAATGGGCTTAACCTGAAAAACGGGAGAAGAGATTTTATAAAAAGTGCTGCCGCAGGGGTAGCTGCTGTCGGACTGGCCGGTACCGGACTAGCCGCCGGAATGTTTAAACCGGAAACCAAACACCCGATCCATGTTTTTACCAAGTGTCTGCAGTTTTTAAATTACGATGAAATGGCCGGATTGCTTGCAAAACATGGATTTGCAGGAGCAGATTTGACTGTTCGTCCCGGCGGGCAGGTTTTGCCCGAAAATGTGGAACGCGATCTGCCGAAGGCTTTAAAGGCGTTGCAAAATGCGGGAATTGATTCAAAAATGATAACCACTTCGGTAAACGACCCGGACGATAGATTTACAAGGCCGATTCTGAAAACAATGGCTGATTTGGGAATCAGGTTTTACCGGATGGGCTATCTGGACTACGATAATTCCAAGTCGATTCCGGAAAATCTTGAAGCACACAAATATACTGTTGAAAAACTTGAAAAACTGAACCGGGAATACGGAGTTCACGGGGGTTATCAAAACCATACAGGCAGAAGAGTGGGGGGGCCGGTTTGGGATTTGCACGTACTTTTAAAAGACAGAGACCCTGAATTTATTGGTGTGCAGTACGATGTTCGTCATGCCACCGTCGAAGGCGGAGTTTCGTGGCCGCTCGGAATGAGGCTGCTGGCTCCATGGATTCGCACCACCGACATTAAAGATTTTATCTGGGAAAAAAATGAAAAAGGGAAGTGGGTGATAAAAAGCGTTCCGTTAGGCGAGGGGATGGTCGATTTCAAAACTTATTTTGAGTTGTATAAATCGTTGGGAATTCAGGGCCCGGTCTCCATTCATTATGAATACGATTTGGGAGGAGCAGAACATGGCAGCAAAAATCCTTCGATGCCGCTGAACGAGATTTCAAGTTGGTTAAAAAACGATTTGAATTTTTTGGAGCGCCGGTTTCAGGAGTTTGATTTATAAATGGAAAAGACAGTAACAGGCATTGAATGAAAAATGAAAAATCGATAAAAATCATTGCAACCAATTCCAATTTCGAACGCGAACCACTCATTCGTCCTTTTGGCTTTAAGGGCGGTTATCTTAGCGAAATCTGGCAAACAGCCGCCCTGCTAAAATCTGCTTCAGGCAATACGTCAACGGGCCTGTGCTCGCAAAGTGTGTTGTGGTCCGATGCCGAAGTTTTCAGCCGTTTTTCTGAAAGCGGCGGAAATGCCCTGATGTTTGCAGTTAGCGAGTTTGCATTGTCGGAGCTGAAAGGTATGCAGTTCACTTCTCCGGTAACATTGCTGGACGACATTCTGGGTGAGGTTTATAATTATGCCAGAACGATTACCGGGAATGCGAAACTGCGCAAAACGTTTGCCCTGAATGCACTGGTTGGTATCGACAATGCGGCCTGGTTGCTGTATGCCCGCGAAAACGGGTTAAAAACGTTTGATGAAATGATTCGGGCGGAATACAGGGAAGTACTTTCGTACCGCCACAAAAAAGTGGCGGGTATTCCGTTAATGGCTTATTCTGTTCCGGTTCAGGAAATAAAAAAAGCCGCAGATGATGGTTTTTATTTTATGAAAATAAAAATTGGCCAGCCCGGAACACAGGAGGAAATGCTGGAAAAAGACAAAGCGCGTTTAACCGAAATTCACCGCGCAATCGGTACTTACAGTACAACACACACTGAAAATGGAAAACTACCTTACTATTTCGATGCCAACGGACGGTATCAAAAAAAGGAAACGCTGCTGAAACTGCTCGACCATGCCGAAAAAATCGGGGCGCTGGAACAAATCGCCCTGATCGAAGAACCTTTCCCGGAAGAACTGGAAATTGACGTCTCGGCTATTCCGGCACGTTTGGCTGCCGACGAAAGTGCCCATACCGATAAAGATGCTTTGGCCCGCATTCAAATGGGATATGGCGCAATTGCTTTAAAACCCATTGCAAAAACGCTGAGTATGACCTTAAAGATTGCACAAATTGCTGCGCGTGAAAATACACCCTGCTTTTGTGCCGATCTTACGGTGAATCCTGTTTTGGTGGACTGGAACAAAAATGTGGCGGCACGTCTGAAACCATTTCCCGGCCTCGAAACCGGATTGCTGGAAACAAACGGCCATCAGAATTATAAAAACTGGAGGAAAATGGAGTCCTTTCACCCTTTCCCCGGTGCTTCGTGGCGAAAAGTTAAAAATGGAATTTTTGAGCTCGATTCCTCATTTTACAACCAAAGCGGAGGAATTTTTGCCGATTCGGCGCACTATTCAAAATTACCCGGGGGAGATTTGGAATTGAGCTGATTTCGGGTTACCGGTTATGCAGTTCGTTTTTAAATGAGGTTCTCACACAACGGAAACCGATGTACGATTTTGCGGTGTCCTGGTATTCGAAAGTCCGGGTTGACGTACGAATAAAATAAGCGATATCTTTCCAGGACCCCCCCCGGATTACCTTGCGTTTCATAACAGGCGGATCGTCGGGTTTGGCGTCGTATTCCAGTTCGGGGTTCAGGTCGTTAACAATGTCGTAGGCTGCTTCGTAATAGGCGCTGCTGGTCCATTCGGCTACGTTTCCGGCCATGTCGTACAGTCCGTAGTTATTGGGATCGAACTGGCCTGTTTTCATGGCAACCGTTGTAGTGGGGCTGTCGGCAACATAGTTTCCGCGCAGAGGTTTGAAATTGGCCACAAAGCAACCCTGTATGTTCCGTGTATAGTAACTACCCCAGGGATAAATGGTGTTGTTCAGTCCGCCGCGGGCTGCAAGTTCCCATTCCGTTTCGGTGGGCAGCCGGTAATCGTGGGCGGGAGCTTCCTTCAGCCTGTTGGAAAATTCCTGCTGAATTTTGGTACGCCAGTCGCAAAATGCCCGGGCCTGTTTCCAGGTCACCCCAACAACAGGGTAATCGTCGAATGCAACGTGCGAAAAATATTTTAAGGTGAATGGTTCGTTGTAAGTGTAGGTGAAATCTCGTATCCAGCACAACGTATCGGGGTAAACCGGAACCATTTCGCGCATTAAAAAATCGCTTCTGTTTGAAATAGGTACAGTTTCACCTTCGAGATTTATTATTGTTCCTTCGTACCGGTTTTCATCGAAATTGTAACTGTTTTTACGCTTTGCAGCCTGTTTGAGATCAATCCACGCATATTCATAAATAAGTTTCCGGGAGTCGATTTCTCTGTGGAACGCAAACTGTTCTTCTTCCGGAATATACAGTTCATCCATTGCCATACGGTAATCCGGATCTTTCCAATTGATTTTCTCTTCCCAGTTGATAACGGGCACATCGAGCGGAATACCTCTCCTGTCTTCGGTTATTAAATATTCAGGATAAGTTTGGCCCAGCAGTTGACGCGCAATCGAATCGCGCACCCAGTAAACAAACTGCCGGTATTCATTATTGGTAATTTCAGTATCGTCCATCCAAAAGGATTCCACGGAAACTCTCCTCGATCTTTCGCCGAACACTTTTACTTCATCGTCGGAAGGGCCGATAACATAAGAGCCACGGGGAATATAAACCATACCGAAGGGCGAAGGCTCGAACCAGTTATTCGATTTTCGTTCTCCTCCCGGAAGATATTGTACAATTTCGTTTTTGCACGAATGGGAAAGCAACCCTCCCACCAAAATAATATAGATAGTTGCTTTTCTCATTCATTTTTAGTATTCCCAAAGATCCTGTTCAAAATCGAAAATCTCTTTTTCAATACGTTTCGACTCAAGCATGGCCTCCTTTCCGCTCAGATAGGCGCTGATATCGCGGTTATTGTACACATTCGATTCCTGAACCACATAGCTGTTAAAAAACCTTTTGATAAAAAGGTCGTCGAACGTCATGGACATGGCCTGATTGTAAGGATTTAAAACCAGGTTTGTAGCGAGAAGGTCGCGAACTTCGGGATAATATACCCAGAATACTTTCTGGCGCTGAACCTGACTTGTTTCTTCACTTTCGCGAACAAACTCCCGGATAGGGCAAATTCCAACGATTCTTACATTCAGCGAAGAAGATTGTTTGTCGAAATACCACTCTTCTTTCACCATGAATTGTTTAATTTCATTGGGCCTTATTTCACCCTGAATGGTAACTGTTTTGCGTTCGCCGGTGTCGAAGTCGATGGTTTCTTCCGTCGATTCCTCGGCGCCGAACGCTTCCTGCACCTGTTCATAGGTCATCGGTACTTTGAAATCGTCATCGAGGCGGGCATCGTAAGGTGTAATTTGCCCGTTTTCAATACCTTTCAGAAGAAGACTAATTAAATTCACCCTTCCGTCCATTTCCGAGGTTGGATAATAGAGCGGGAGATTCATTTTTTCCCTTAAATCGATAATCCGCCAAATTTGTTTCGACCAGAAAACATCGGCTTCTCTTACTGTTGGCAGCGGCATTGGTTTTTTCTGGGAGATGTCGGATTTTGGAAATGCGCCGTTAATAATTTGGGCATCTGTACTTTTTCCTGCCAGGGAAAGTACAACCACCAGAATTCCTATTTTAGCAATTAACTTCCTCATTTTTATTGTATTTTAAACGGAATTGGATCAAGATCGCGCGTAGTGCCATCGTCACCAACTGCCCTAATGTTTGAAATATAAATTATACTGTTTGGATTGAGTCTTCTAAACTGGTCTTTCTGTTCTGTGGTAAAACGGTTGGAGTTACTTTCGAAAAAGTTGACATACCCGCCGGCAGCCGAAATTTCAACCCTGAACTGTGTTACGGTATATCTGAAGTCGAAATCGAAATCCTCGAGTACGGCCATAACACCGTCTTCCACCAATAAGCGCTCTTTTCGTATGGTACCACCTGCCTGACCGGCAACCTGGGCAACCGGGTCGGGAACTCTTTTTACACGCCAGTTGGAAGAGCCCAGCAATCGTCTATCGCCTCCAATGTTGGCATATACCGAAACTGTGGTACGGCGTCCCTGCTCGTCCAGTTCGTTGGGGTTAATGATGTAGGCGTCGCCCCGTTTCTGAACTGATCCGTTAGTCATGGAAACTTCAAGATTTTCCTGGGGAATGCCGCCACCGCTCACATCAAACGGATTATCCAGCCCACGGTAAAAAACGTTCATTCGGGTGGCCGACATGGTAACGCTGGGTTGTGTAACCTGGTATTTTTGTTCAAACGGATAATTTTTTATTACTCCGGAAGGTGTTTTGTACTTTATCAGACCACTCCAGCTGAAAACTCCCGGTTCGGATGTTTTAACGCTGTAAGTGGCTTTTCCGTCGCGAACCGGTACCGACCGGTTGTTAATCAGTATTTCCGGTTGCTGGGTGGTATCTTCGGCTGCAAGAAAAACTTCAGCTACATATTCGTCGCCCTGCAAAACCACGCTTGAATTCGGAATAACCCTTGCCCCCAGCTTGTTGAATAAAAATGAGCCGGCATCGATTTGGGCAAATAAGTAATTAATCAGGTTGGCCTCCGAATTTTTAACGTCGATTTGAATTTTGGATAAAAGCGCGAGAATGGCAACCAACGGTTTATCTAAAAACCGCTCGGTTTCCCACGATTTGTTTTCTCCGCCTTCTTTCAGATTCATTGGCGGGTCTGAAGTATCGAGGGCACTCAAAATGGTATTTTTTAAGTCCTGGTCATCGTCATCAACCAAAGCAACAAGCGATGAACGGTAGTTTTCTATCGCTTCTTTTAGTTCGGTGGCTTTTTTCTGCGTAATCATAAACTCAGAGGGCGCATTCAGGTCGTCTGCTTTTTTTATTCGCAGTGTATCACCCTCGTTGGTTCCCAGAAAAAATTCGTTGGAAGCGAGCGGCTCATCGGCAGAAACCGGCGAGGCACCCGACCTGAGAACCATATCTTTTTTTAAATTGCCGATAAAAATAATCAGGCTGTCGGTTTGTGTTTTTACCAGGTCGGCTTTTTCTTTCCACTCTCTAACCCTGGTTTCATTTTCGGCAAACGCCTGTTCAAAGCGGGCATAAACCTGTGCATTTTTCATGTCCACTGTCTCGAGGGTCTGAAGCAGGCTGATATCCACCACCTTAAATGCCTCGAGTACCTCGGCCGCAACGTTTAAAGCCAACATTGCGGTGAGTACAATGTACATCATGTTTATCATTTTTTGCCGCGGTGTTTCCGGGCAATTTTTTGCACCCATAATTTAGTTACTTCAAATTACTACTTTTTGTAACTCAGCGCACCCAACATGTTTCCGTAGATGGTGTTAAGTGCTTCCAAATGTTTATTTAACTGCTCGGCGTTTTCTTTGTATTTTTGCAGTTCGGAAACCGAAGAAGTCAGAATTTCATTCATTTGTGCTATATCTTTGCTGAACTTTTGACTGGCCTCGAACTGCGATTTGGTTCCCTGGAGCTGGGTTTCAAAACTTGCGTTAAGTGCATTAACGTTTTGATTGAGTTTTTCCAGGTTTTGAGAATAAATCTTCGAGCTTTCGCCGATATTTTTCAGTTCCGATGTAAAAGAACCGGATGCCCCGTTTACGGTTTCCGACAGTTTTTTACCGGTTTCTGCCAGTTTTACTGAAAATTCCTCGCTGCTGTTGTGCAGTTTTTCGATGGCTGTTTTTCCTGTTTCGTTCAGTTGTTGTGAAGCAAATGAATAGGAATGAACCAGTTTTTCAACAGATGCATTGACTGTTTCGTTGGCCCGTTTGTTAATTTCGGCAAACGAGTTCATCGATTCCGATGCGGAACTCAGGTTTTTCACATACATATCGGTGGCTAAAGTCGCCGTGGAGATGTCGCTGATTCCTTGTGCTGCATTTGTTAAGTCGTTAAGGCTTTTGCCAACTTTTGTAAGTAACTCGGGAGAAATTTCTGTTGACGAAAGCAACTGATCAAACCCGTTTTTCCCACGTTTGTTGTATTCTTCCAATTCCATCATCTCGTAATCGTCGCGCAATTCCGGATAAACTTTTGACCACTCGGGCATTTCGAGAGGCGGTTCAAAAGCTGACAGAAAGAAAATAAAGGCTTCTGTCATCAACCCAATGGTAAGAAGAAGGCCCGAATACTGCCAGTGCTGGAGTTTAAACAATGCCCCGATCATTACAATTGAGGCACCCCATCCATAAACGTATCCCATGAATGTTTTCCAGCGTTTTGTTTTAAAAATTTCTCCGATATTCATTTTGCTGCGGTAAATGGTTTGTTTATTCGATTAAAACTCTTCACCAAACGTCGATCGCACACAGCGAAAGCCGACGAATGATTTGGTTGAATCCTGGTATTCAAAACTTCGGGTTGAAACCTGGGTGAAGTAGGCAATGTCTTTCCACGAGCCTCCCCGAACTACTTTCCTTTTCATCACCGGCGGATCGTCCGGCCTTGCGTTGTATGTGAAAGTGGGATTCAAATCGCTGAAGTAGCTGTATCCGGCTTCATCGTATGCGGTTTCAGTCCATTCAGCTACGTTTCCCGACATGTCGTAAATTCCGTATTCGTTGGGTTCGTAACTTCCAACTTTCATGGTCGAAATTCCCCCGTCCTCCACATAATTTCCGCGTAAAGGTTTAAAATTGGCCAGAAATACGCCGTCTTCATCGCGGGCGTAATATCCTCCCCACGGGTACATTGAAAAATCTTTTCCACCCCGGGCGGCATATTCCCACTCCACCTCGGTCGGAAGCCGGTAAGCCTGCATTGTTGCTTGTCTTTTCGACGTCAGGTAATCCGATTGGATTTTTGTACGCCAGTTGCAAAAAGCCATGGCCTGTTTCCAGGTAACGCCTACCACCGGGTATTCGTCGAACCCGGGATGCCAAAAGTAGCGGGTAGCCCAGGGTTCATTGTAGGAATAAGTGAAGTCCCTTATCCAGGTCAGTGTGTCGGGATAAACATGCACCTGGTCGTTCATTATAAATGCCGAGCGGTTTTCAATGGGGCGCAACTCCCCCTGGCTGTCGTAAACATTTCCTTCGTAACGTTGCGTTTCAAAATTGTAGCTGTTGGAACGTTTGGCTGCCTGCTGAAGGTCAATCCACCAGTATTCATACACCAGTTTCCGGGTATCGATCTCTTTTTTGCCGAAGAAGCGCTCGTTTTCAGGAATAAAGAGGTCTTCCATCGCCATTTGGTAATCCGGGTCGCGCCAGTCTATTTTTTCGCGCCAGTTAATGCGCGGCGGATCGATAGGGGTGCCGTTCCTGTCTTCGGTAATCAGAAATTCAGGATACTGGTCACCGAGTAACCTGCGGGCGGTGCTGTCTTTCACCCAGTTTACAAACTGGCGGTATTCGTTATTGGTAATTTCGGTGTCGTCTATCCAAAAAGCCTCCTGCGAAACAGTTTTGGTTGGAATGCCTGCCATTGCAGGATCCTGATCACTGGGTCCAATATTGAAACTTCCCCTCCGGACATAAACCATTCCGTAGGGTTGTGTCTCGCGCCATTTCGGTCTGTCCTGCACTCCGATTAATTCTCCGTTACCCGACGGGTTACATCCCGTAAAACTGAACAGAGACAAGAGTACAACTGCAATTAAAAGAAGTTTTTTCATAGCTCAAATATATGGCTTTCTTTATAAAAATCTAATACTTTTATATTTCTGGTTCCGGTTTCGTTCCAAATTTACAGAATAACTAATAAACAACTCGTGCGATGCAAAGCCGTAATAGCCAATAGCTGAAGTAACCAGGTCGAAAGAGTAACCTACTTTTAAGCCATTAGCCAGTTCAAGCCCCATTAAAAGAGCGATTGCATCATCAATCCTGTAGGAGATTCCTCCCCAAAACCTGTCGTCGAAAACAACATTCGTATTCAAATCCAACTGCCAGCCGGCTACATCGGTTTTGAATAAAAACGACGGTCGCAACTCAAATAACGGATCAGCCAGTTTTATATTGTATCCGCCCATTAAATAATAGTGTCGTGTTAAATACGCACGCGAACTTTCATCGTATTCAATGGGCGCCTCGTTAATATGCGTTACCGAAGCTCCCAGATAATAGTGATTGGAAGAAAGGTAGAACCCGCTTCCTACGTCGAATGCCATCTGGCTGACTTCCCCCTGCGGTATTCCAGGGTCTGAACCGGGTTGCGTAAATATTCCGAAATCATCTTCGGGAATTTCCCATTCGCCGTTTATACTTTGGTTGTATAAACCCAGCGATAACCCAATGCCGAGGGTGCCAAAGCCTAAATCGGCTTTATAAGCATAATTGGCATTTATCAGTATGTTTTTTGCAAATCCCAACTGATCGCTAACTATATTCAGGCCAAGGCCTCCGGGAGCACCGAAAGCATTAATTGCAGCATCTGCACTAAAAACAAGTGTTTTTGGAGCTCCTTTCATTCCTTCCCATTGATATCGGTTTAATAATAGTCCATTTATGGCATTTTCTGCACCGGCATATCCCGGATTTACCCCCAACTTATAATACATATTGTTGGTAAATTGCGGATCAATCTGGCCAAAAGCCGCCAATTTTATTAGTAACAGCAAATATAGAAAAGAAAAAATTTTTTTCATACTCCTTTTTGGATGCGGCATAAATAAATTTTCCAATGCAGGTTAAAGAAATAAAAAAATGTTGTTTGTAACAAACTTCCGTTATCCTGGTATGCAAAGAACGCTGCCATTTTTGTATTATTTTGATAACCCATCCATTTTTTGAATAAAGGTGAGCCACCTGCCGGGTATTTCGTTGGCCGCGGCTTTCCTGTAATCGTAAGCTGTGCATGCCACTTCAAGCGATTCGCCCGAAACTGACTGTACTTCAAACCACCAGCGGTCGGTTTCCTTTTCGTGCCGGAAAACTACAGGATGTTCAAGCCCGTCAACTTCCACTTTGTAAACTGTTCTTTCTCCCGGCGTCCTTCTCGCCGATACACCTTCTATAAAATACCAGATAATTTCGGCTGCGAGATGAACGGTGATGGCTTTTGCCGAATTTTTATTTTCAATGATATTAAACAATCCGAATACGCTTAAATCAGGGCTTAACCCGGCATACCGTGCCAGTTGACAGGCCTCATCGCTGCGCAAACCGTTCGGATTTTTCTGAAGGGCAGCGGGTGCATCGGCACATTTTAAAGCGCTCATATCGAATGAGAGTACATCGGTATTTCGCAGCAGCAGTTCTGCTTTGGTGAAATCGTCGCGTAACTGCCCCAGCCGGAGGTGCTCGCCAATGCCACTGGTCCGGTCAATCAGCTTTTCGCCAATCAAATGGGTTTGATAGCCAATAAGGTTAAAATGAAAAAGGTTCGGCAGTCTTTTAAAAATACGGGTCAGGTAGTTGGTAGAATCGAACGTTTCTGTTCCTTTTTTAATGTCGAGCGTGGCATCGACGGTGGTCAGCCAAAAAAACCGGTCGTTTTTCCAGGCTTCACAAATGCCTGCTGTAAGTTCCTGGGTACCTCCAATTACAACGGTAACAACGTTCATCTCGCGCAGATATTCCACCACGTCCCGCAGTGCCAGCAGCGTTCCTTTAAAGCTGGTTGCAGGTTTCAGGTTCCCCAGGTCGGCAATTTTCAGGTTTTTGTTGAAGGCAGCCAATCGGTACAATGCACTTCGGATGGCGTCGGGATTCGAGTTCTTTTTAGGTACTCCGTTTTCAACAGGTACTCCTACAAGCGCAACATCGGGCGCTGCCGGATTTTCACCGGCGTACTTTTTGTTCATTTTCTCCATAGCAATACCCAAAGCAAATTTTCCCAGCGGATTTGTTTGGGTTGTAAATTTTGAAAAATCAACCGGTTCGAAATAATCGTGCAGTGCCATGCGGAATAAAGTTTTTGCAAAAATAAAGGCAAATGGTTAAACATCTGCCTTTTGATGTTTATTTCTTTTTTCTGGTTCTTTTTGCCTTGGGTTCTGGTGCTTCCTCAATAATTTTTTTACAGTCTTCCAGCGAAAGTTCTTCAGCTTTCAGTTTTTTTGGAATTTTGTAGTTTTTCTTTTTAAAAGAAATATAAGGTCCCCACCGGCCGTTCAGCACTTTCAAATCGGGTTCTTCATCAAAAACCTTAATAACGGCTTTCCGGTCTTTTTCGCGTTTGGCTTCAATAAGTTCAATCGCTCTTTCGAGCCCGACGGTAAACGGGTCGTCTTCTTTGCCCAGCGAAACAAACTTGTTGTCGTGCCTTACGTAAGGGCCGAAACGGCCGATGCTCACCGTAACCTTTTTGTTCTCATATTCGCCCAGATCGCGTGGAAGTTTGAATAAATCGAGCGCCTCCCCGAGCGTGATCGTTTCCAGGTGCTGGCCACTGCGCAGGCTGGCAAACTGTGGTTTTTCGCCGTTGTCATCCGACGAGGCTTCTCCCAGTTGAGCCACCGGACCGTACCGGCCTATTTTTACGGAAACCTGTTTTCCGGTTTTTGGGTCTTCCCCCAAAATGCGTTCACCTTTCGAGCGTTCGGAGTTTTTCAGCACATCCTCAACCTGATCGTGAAAAGGCTGGTAAAACTTGTCAATCATTTCATTCCATACGATTTCACCTTCGGCAATATCGTCAAACTCTTTCTCGACACTGGCGGTAAAATTGAAATCCATAATTTGTCCGAAATTTTCCATCAGGAAGTCGTTGACAACCATTCCGATATCGGTGGGGAAAAGTTTCGATTTTTCGGCGCCGGTGATTTCTGTTTTTGTTTTTTCTGAAATTTTGCCGGCTTTCAGCGCAACCACGTCAAATTTCCGTTCAACCCCCGGCCGGTCTTCCTTCACCACATAATTCCGGTTTTGAATGGTGGTTATGGTGGGCGCATAGGTTGAAGGCCGTCCGATGCCCAGTTCTTCCAGTTTTTTTACCAGCGAAGCTTCGGTGTAGCGCGGCGGGCGTTGTGAAAACCGCTGTGTAGCCAGGATGGACGACATCCTGAGAATATCTTTTGCCTTTAGTGGCGGAATAATGTCTTGTCCGCTGCTTCCGGTTCCGTTTCCGTTTTCGTCGTCGGTCGATTCCATGTAAACTTTCAGGAAACCGTCGAAAATAATTACTTCGCCCGATGCAGTAAACACTTCCGGCGCTGTTGATACCGAAATGGTTACGGTTGTTTTTTCCAGTCGGGCATCGGCCATTTGGGAAGCCATGGTGCGTTTCCAGATCAACTCGTAAAGGCGTTGTTCCTGTGCCGAACCGCTTACGGTTTCGTTGTTCATGTAAGTGGGCCTGATGGCTTCGTGGGCTTCCTGGGCGCCTTTCGATTTGGTCGAGTATTTCCTGATTTTTACATATTCCGCACCATGCAACTCCGTAATTTTCTGTTTGGCGGTGTTAATGGCAAGGCCCGACAGGTTAACCGAATCGGTACGCATGTAAGTGATTTTTCCGCTTTCGTACAGGCGTTGTGCTACCGACATGGTTTGTGCCACCGAAAAACCCAGCTTCCGGCTGGCTTCCTGCTGTAGCGTAGATGTGGTAAACGGCTGGGCGGGCGAACGTTTTGCCGGCTTTTTTACCACATCGGCAACCGTAAACTCTGCCGACAGGCATTTTTCCAGAAAAGCGTACGCCTCTTTTTTTGTTGAAAACCGTTTGTTCAGTTCGGCCTTCAGTTCTGAAGGATTTCCGTTTTTTTCGTTCACCAGGAATGTGCCGGTTACCCTGTACCAGGTTTCACTTTTAAAATTGATGATGTCCCGTTCGCGTTCAACAATCAGCCGCACAGCAACCGACTGTACCCTTCCTGCTGAAAGTGCAGGTTTTACTTTTTTCCACAACACCGGCGATACTTCGAAACCCACAATGCGGTCGAGCACCCGGCGTGCCTGCTGGGCGTTTACCAGGTTATCGTCTATAGAACGCGGGTTTTCGATGGCACGCTGAATGGCTTCTTTTGTAATTTCATGAAAAACAATCCGTTTGGTTCTTTGCGGATCGAGTTTCAACACTTCTTTCAAATGCCAGGCAATGGCTTCTCCCTCGCGGTCTTCATCGGATGCGAGCCAGACTGTTTCTGCATCCTTTGCCATTTTTTTCAGTTCTGCAACAATTTTTTTCTTATCGGAGGTAACCACATATTTGGGGTGGTAATTTTTTTCCAAATCAATTCCGAAATCTTTCTTCTGCAAATCACGGATGTGCCCCATACACGAGGTTACCGTGTATCCTTTTCCCAAAAATTTTTCGATGGTTTTTGCTTTTGCCGGCGACTCAACTATCACAAGATTTTCTTGCATATGCTTTAATTCCTTTTTTTAAAATTTCTGCAAATTAAAGAAAATGAAACGCTAACTTCAAAATTAAATTTGTTTAATTTTTATCTATTTGTTTGAAAATGATTTTATTATTTATAAAAAAATAAAATAATGGCTGTGTGGTAAACGTTAATTTAATTGCTTCCACCGGGGAAACAACTATCTTTGCTGCAACAATAAATCATGTTTTTCATGAACAAGGAAAAAAAGACAAACTGGAAAAAATACATCGTTGGGTTTTGGTTATTATTTGTTTTTGGCACTGCAGGTGTGGCTTTGCTTTTTATAACAATTGCCAAAGGGAATCTTGGTTTTATGCCTACATTCGAAGAACTGGAAAACCCTCCCAACATTTTGGCTTCCGAGATATTTTCGGAAGACGGGAAAATTCTCGATAAATATTTTATACACGAGAACCGCACCTTTGTTAATTATGAAAATCTTCCGCCGCATTTAATCGATGCATTAATTGCCACCGAAGATGTGCGGTTTTACCGGCATTCCGGCATCGACCTCCGCGGTCTTGCACGGGTTTTTAAAGGAATTGTAACCGGGAATACCAGCTCGGGAGGAGGAAGTACCCTCAGTCAGCAGCTGGCCAAAATGTTGTTCCCCCGTGAAGATTTATCGGGGCCACTCGATTTGGCGATGCGAAAATTTAAGGAATGGGTGATTGCCGTTAAGCTGGAACGCAGCTATACCAAAGAGGAGATAATATTAATGTATTTGAATAAATACGATTTTCTGAATTTGGCGGTTGGGATAAAATCGGCTGCGCAGGTCTATTTCAGTATTCCGCCCGATTCGCTTCACCTGCACCAGTCGGCTATGCTGGTGGGAATGGCCCAGAATTCTTCGCTTTACAATCCTGTCCGCCGGCCCGAACTGGTTTTGCATCGCCGGAATGTGGTGCTCAATCAAATGGCTAAATACGGTTACATTTCAAAAGCTGAACGCGATTCTGTAAAACAGTTGCCCCTTGATTTAATGTTTCAGAAAGTGGACTATAAAAGTGGACCGGCGCCCTATCTGCGCGAATACCTTCGTCTGGCCTTAACCGCCAAAAAACCCGACAAAAAAAATTATGCCTCGTGGCAAATGCAAACGTTCAGGGAGGATTCGGTGGAATGGGAAACCAATCCGCTTTACGGCTGGTGCAACAAAAATACAAAACCCGACGGGCAAAACTACGATTTATATACCGACGGACTGCGGGTTTTTACCACCATCGATTCGCGCATGCAGCAGTATGCCGTGGAATCGGTTGAATTTCACCTTAAAAATAATCTGCAGCCCGAATTCGACGGGGGGATGAGGTACCTGAATAATCCTCCGTTTGCCAACAATATGTCGGCCGGCGAAGTGGAAGATTTGCTGAACCGCGAAATCAGGCGCACCGAGCGGTACAGGGTTTTAAACAACCAGGGAAAAAGTTTCAGTGAGATAAAGGAGAATTTCAGGCAACCGGTCGATATGACTATTTTTTCCTGGAAAGGTGAAATCGATACGATTATGTCACCGCTTGATTCCATTAAATGGTATTTGCGGCATTTTAGGTCGTCGTTTATGGCCATGGAACCGCATTCAGGTAAAGTGAAAGCCTATGTGGGCGGGCCCAATTACAAGTATTTTATGTACGACATGGTGAAGGGAGGAAAACGTCAGGTCGGTTCAACGGTAAAACCGTTTCTTTATACGCTGGCCATGCAGAACGGCCTGACGCCCTGCACAAAAGTACCTTATGTGAGCCAGCAGTTTCAGATGCCCGATGGAACCATTTGGGAGCCGAAAGATGCTGAATACGACGAAGAAAACGAAGGAAAACTGGTGACCCTGAAATGGGGGCTGGCTCAATCGCGAAATAAAATTTCGGCCTGGGTGATGAAACAGTTTAATCCACGTGCTGTTACCGAGGTAATGAAGCGTATGGGCGTTTACAGTCCCATCGATCCGGTACCTTCGCTGTTTTTGGGAACTTCTGATATTACGCTTTACGAAATGGTGGGTGCTTTTAACACTTACACCAACCAGGGAGTGTACGTAAAACCCTATTTTGTTACCCGGATTGAAGACCGCTACGGGAATGTTATTGCCACTTTCCAGCCCGAGCGCCACGAAGCATTCGATGAGCAAACGGCCTACCTGATGGTGAATCTGCTGCAGGGTGTGATTGACCGCGGCACAGGGATCAGGCTCCGAAACCGCGACGGTTACGGAAAATTTACCATGCCCATTGCCGGAAAAACAGGAACAACCCAGAATCACTCAGACGGTTGGTTTGTTGGTACAACGCCCCGGTTGACTGCCGGCGTTTGGACCGGTGCCGACCTGCGAAGTATTCATTTCCGAACCATTTCTTCCGGGCAGGGCGCCAACATGGCGTTGCCCATCTGGGGGTATTTTTACAAAAAGGTTCTGGCCGATCCAACTCTTGGATATACTGAAGATATGAAATTCAAACGCCCGGATAATTTTAATATCAACCTCGACTGCGATGGTGAAAACCAACAAAATGGACCTTCAGATTTTGAAGATTTCTTTTGAGAATTTATAAGGATTAAACGCTAAAACCAATTAAAACTAAAGAATTGAATTTCAAACCACCGGGCTAAAACAACAGTGAAAAAAGAATTGTATTGTACCTTTGCTTTTGACATGGTATTTTACACCGCGGTTTTAACCCGGTGATTACGGACGAAACAACAGAGAAAAACAGGCTTTAGCCGTTAAAAAAAAAATAATATGTCGTACGTAAAAATATGGATTCACGCAGTCTGGACGGTCAAAAACCGAAAGCCAATTCTTGTATCAGAAATAAGACAGGAAGTTTTTGAGCATATTCATCAAAACGCACTGTCTAAAGAAATTCTCGTGGAAACCGTTGGCGGACATCATAATCACGTGCATTGTCTTT
>CAZXHP010000025.1:0-28872 GCA_964639655.1 uncultured Mariniphaga sp. | reverse complement strand
TGTCATTTACCTCTCGGCGTCGGGACTTTTGCACCTTGCCCGCAGTTGGTTTCAATTGCAGGAGCTTGAAAAAGAAAAGACTTCTGCTGAGTTAAAAGCATTGAAATCGCAACTAAATCCGCATTTTTTGTTTAATTCACTTAACAACATTTACAGTCTTGCAAGAAAAAAATCACCTCTGGTTCCGGATAAAATTGTACAGTTAAGCGATTTAATGCGGCACATCATTTACGAGTCGGATGTGGAGTTTATACCGCTGGAAGAAGAAGTTGAAATGGTAAAAAACTACATTGAACTTCAGAATTTGCGCTCCGCCGAACCCGACAGAATTAAAATGGAAATTACGGGTGAAATTAAAGGTAAAAAAATTGCTCCGCTTCTTTTTCTGCCTTTTGTTGAAAACAGTTTCAAACATGGTTTGAAAAACGACACGACCGATTCGTATGTGCGAATAAAAATTGAAACTACAGCTCGTAACCTGTTTTTCAAAATAGAAAACAGGAAGGGAGTAGCCGTTGAAATTGCTGATTCAAAGTACAAAGGCATTGGGATAGAAAATGTAAAAAAACGGTTGGAGCTGATTTATCCCGGAAAACATTCGCTGGTAATTTCAGACAATGAAGATAAATTTGAGGTAAATTTACAAATTCAAATGAATTGATATGCAAATAAGTTGCCTGGTTGTTGACGATGAACCGCTTTCGCAGGAAGTAATTGCAGATTTTGTAAACGCGTGTCCTGAACTGAATCTGGCCGGAACTTGCAATGATGCGCTGGAAGCCGGAGAATTCCTGAAAAAACAACCGGTTGATTTGCTGTTTCTCGATATTAATATGCCCCGCCTTTCAGGAATTGGTTTTGTAAAAAGCCTGAAGGAGCCTCCGCTGGTTGTTTTTGTTACGGCCTATCCTGAATTTGCGCTGGAAGGGTTTGAGGTGGATGCCGTTGATTACCTGGTTAAACCTGTTTCATTTGATCGGTTCAGAAAAACTGTAAACAGGATTCTGGAAAGGATTGAAAAAAAAGCTGAAAGTAATAACAGCCATATTTTGTTACGTGCCAATAAAAAAGATTACCGCATTGAATTCGAAAATATTCTGTACCTCGAAGCTCAGGGCGATTATGTAAAATTTGTGACCGCTGAAAGGTCATTGATGGTTCATGGAACCCTGAAAGATTTCCTCGATCAACTGCCTGAAAACTTGTTCGAACGGATTCATAAATCTTTTGCAATACAATTGGCAAAAGTGGAATACCTTGAAGGAAATACAGTTAAAATCGGCGAAACCAAATTGCCGGTAAGCCTGAATTACAAAGATCAGTTGTTAAATAAGTTAGGGAGAAAATAAGCTTCAAAGTATTTTCCCGATAAAAATTCCCAGGTATGACCCGAAAGCAAATCCCAAAATGCCAATGGTAAGCCCGCCAATAATTACGTTCCTGTTTTTAAGGGCAAGCGCAACAGCAGGCACAAACGGCGGAGAGTAGGTAAGTGCGGTAATGGCAATAATGGTAGTGTCGGTATCTACCTTAAAAATGCGGGCCAGACCAACATGAATGAACATCGAACCGAAAACCACCCACAAAACGTATAGAAACAACTCCAGAAATTCAATCTGAAACATTTCGCGCAAATTTGCCATAGACGACAGCGCCAGACAGAACACAATAATAAAATACATGCCCAGCGGGAAGCTGATTTTGAGCTTGTTCACCGGTTTTAACAAAGATGCCAGCAGGCCCAGTGTAGTGATGGTGAGAATGATGACCAACACCTGATCTTCTTTCGGCACAAAAAATATGGTGCTGCCCCCAACAGCAAAAATAATGATGGCATAGAGCAGCGATTTTCCCATATCGGGCAGGTTTTTACGCTGAAACAAGCCATCGTAGTTTTCCAGATGGGCATCATCCTCTTCAATTTCAACCTGCATTACATTTTCAGCTCTGCGAAAAACTCCTGAACGTGGAAGAAATGTATTGAACAGGCGCTGGGCAATGGTCATCAGAAAAAGCAATGCCACCGAACCGATAATCAGGTCGTAGGTATGGGTGAGAATAAAAATATCCGGGCTCACATTCAACGCTCTTCCAATGGCAGCGAGGTTTGGTGTACCACCGGTGTAAACGCCAATAAGCATCCCGGTAACTTTCTCCGATTCGGTAATGTGGTGTGCAAACAGGTAATAACCGATAAAAATGGCTACCAACAGTGAAGCCATGGCCAATACCAGTGAAAGAAGGGTGCTGCGTGCATTTTTTAACCATTTTTTCAGGTGCAGCGAGAACAGCATCAATGGTAAAGCAATTAAGATGGTGTAGTTCATTATCGATTCCTGAAGTTGGGCTATCTGGTTATAGGTTTCATCGCCTTCCGTAAATCCGGGAGTTTTCATAAATTCCTGAAATTCTCCGTTGGGTAAAAAGGAACGTGTTCCGCCCAGAACCTGAATAAGCGCATCGCCGGCGGTTGGCAGCAGTCCGATGTTGCCCAGAACAAGGCCCGCGGCATACGCCAAAACCACTGCTCCTATTCGATTGAGCATATTTGATATTTTACACAGATAGATAAGCAGAACAGGCATTAAGAGGTAAAACAGAACCAGGGCAATTGTAATCCACATAGTATGGTCTTTAGTTTACAGCAATTAAAAGTACAAAAATAAAAAATTAAGTTTTTCAGCAGGGAAAACTCAATTTTTCCTCCCATTTGTTTTTGGAGTTAATCCAGCGTTTTTTAAATAAAAAAGGCACGAATGCAGAATCCGTGCCTTTTGGAATATTTATTTTGTTCTTTTAAAATTTGAAACCCAACGTGAACATTACATTGTTTTTAACTTCGTCAAATTCGGCCATTTCAGGCATCTGATAAAAATCTGTAGGTGGCTCAGGATAGAGTAAATCGAAGGAATTTGCTTTGGAATACCGGTAAGCAATATCGAAGAAAAATCCGCCCGTTCTGTATCCAAAGCCAGCCGAATAAACATTCAGCCGGGTATCTGAATTGGGTTGGTTTGTTCCAAAAGCCTGTGCATTGTATGGCGAGCCGTAATTTTCAAAACCTGCACGCAGGCTGATATTACTGGTTGCCATCAGCTCTCCGCCAATACGAAAACTTCCAACTCCTTTGTAGGCTTCGGCAATTTCACTGTTTTCGTCCACAAAGTTGTATCCATCGCCTCCGCGGCGTAAACTTGCCGAACCGTAATCTGCATATTCGTAATCAACACTGATGAGACCTTTTTTCCCGAAAACGTATGCTGCACTCAAAGTTGCACGTAATGGTGTTTCCAGGTCGTAATCGTAATCCGAATAGGGCGAATTGGCTTTAAAATTGCCCATTACATCATCTTCATCGGCGACATTCGAATACATTGAAGTTTTAAAGAAATCGTGCAGGTTATAAAATGTAGGAGTATGCAACGAAGCACCAAGCCGGAGTTCATTCACCGGTTTAAAAATGATGCCGATTTTTCCGTTGTACCCTGTTCCGTTGGTTTTCAGGTAGCTGTCGAATTGCATTTCATTAAAAAAATCGCTGTTATTGGGTTTGTCCCATTCCAGTAATTCTGACGACTCTCTGTAATAAACATCCACAATACCGATTGACGCTCCCAAATACAGCTTGTGATTAAAATTGAGCCCCGCAGCAACAGAATATTCATTAACATACCCCTGACGGGAAATACTTTTTCGCTGGCTCTGACCATAGCCGGCTTCTTCCAAATCATGCCAGTAAACATCGCTGTTATCCTCTTTCCACAACAAGTAGGTATCCCATGCCAGTTGTTCATAGTAATCACTCCATATGCCTTCAGTGGCGTTGTCAGCCAGATAGTCGAGAAAAGAGCCATTCAGGTTATCGGCGCCAGCAAGCGACGTGCTGTTAAAATCCCTCAGCCGGTTAAAGCCAATTCCCACATTTACATTCACAAGACCGGTTTCGCTTTTGTTTTGAGTGGAAAGCGCGGCAACATAACTTAAGTTGTTGAATGAAAAATTGTATTTACTGTCGGTCATTAAAGTGTTCCTGTAGGTTGCTTCCACCTGGGTTTGTCCGAAGGTAGGTGTAAAAACAAGCTCCGAAGCCCTGTAAAGTCCAACACCGGCCGGGTTAATACTTACCGAAGTAAAATCGCCGCCGAGGGCGCCAAAAGCGTTTCCCATACCTCCTGCACGGGCAGTACCCTGAATTTGGAACGAAGAATACCGCAGAGCATCTGCCAGGTCTTGTGCCTGCATAAAAAATGGCGCTACTAAAGCTAAGGTCAATAGTGTTACGAATTTTTTCATGGCAAAATTGTTTTTCTGTTTATACTTAAAAATTGTGGCTAACACCCGGGTTATCTTCTTCTTCCTGATGATGATGATGATGATGAAGAGGATGACCTGCTGCTGCCGGAACTGCCCGAACTACTCGGGGTATAGCTCCTTGACGACGATGAGCCACTGCTGCGGTAACTTCCGCTGCTGTTGTTACTTCTCGATGGAGTACTGTAAGTACTTCCTGATTTGGTAGAAGTTGAAGGTGCACGATAACTTCTGGTGGCGCTGCTGCTGCTCGAACTTCTGTTATACGTTGAATTCGACCTGTAGGTACGGTTATAGGTGGAAGTAGAACTGGGCGCAGCATATCTGGTACTTGAGTTCCTGCTTTGTGTAACTACACGCGGGGTAGTGGTACTTTTTGTTGCAGGCCTTGTGTAGGTTCGCGTCGTTGTAGTAGTACCGGGCCTGGTATATGTCCTGGTTTGTGTGTTGCTGCTCCTAACCGCCTGACTGTTCTGGTCGGTTGAAGTCCTTCTCCGTTCGGCTGCAACATTGTTATTCGTTGCCGAACGGGTAGTTGCATTTTCTCTTACCCCCGAACTCGATGTTGACCGGCGACCATTGTCTGTAGTTCTTAGGATTGCATCTTCGCGCGCACTTTTAGTTGTACCGGCTGATGCGCGTACACCCGACGCTGTGGTCCTTCTTCCGCTTTCGCTGCCACGAATCACATTCGTTCCGGTTGATCTTCTCTGACCATACCGGTAATTTTCCGAATCGGCATACCATCCGCCTCCATACCATGAGCTGTAAGGATATCCCCAGCCATAGTAGCCATAATAAGGCCGGTGCCAGTAGCTGTAGTAAGGTGAATACCCCCATCCCCAGCTATAATAGGGTGAATACCAGCTGTGACCCCATCCCCAGTTCCAGGCATACGACCAGGATGGGTAATACCATGAAGAGTAATAATACGGATCGTAAAAGAAAGGATCGTAATACCAGCTGTCCCAGTAAAAAGGATCGTAAAAATGCGGACGGTGAAATCTTCTGATGCGGTATGCATAGTCAATTTCATCACCGTCGTAGTAATTGTTAATTACGTATTTTACTTCGTCTTCGTTGTAATAAACAGTGGTGTCACTGTAATACCTATCAAACTGATCCATACTGTAAACCAAGGCATCAGCATCTTCCTCAGTTCCGTCGAAAATGTAGTTGTTCATGGTTTGTGAACCTTCTTCATTTCTTTCAATATCGCTGATTATCATTCGGCGGGCTGATTTTTCTGCCAGTTCTTCTTCAGCCTGAATTTCTTCTGCAGAAATCGGCGGAGGAACATCTCCCGGGCTAAAATAAATGTCATCAGTGTAGGAACTGGTGACGTAAGTACCCGAGGTACATGCACCTACGAAGAGTGCAGCCAGTGTTAAAATTGTTAATCTTGATTTCATAACTCGTCCTCCCGGTTTATTTAATGTCAATAATATTTACTTTCTTTGTCACTCTTAAAAAATCTTATACAAAAAAGCAAAATTTATACCAATTTATAAAAAATGGCGAAAGAATTAACACCACGAAGTGAAAATTATTCCCAATGGTATCAGGACCTGGTGATTAAAGCCGATTTGGCCGAAAATTCGGCAGTTCGGGGTTGTATGGTAATAAAACCCTATGGCTATGCTATTTGGGAGAAAATGCAGGCTGAACTCGACCGGATGTTTAAGGAAACCGGACACGTAAATGCCTATTTTCCGCTTTTTATTCCAAAATCATTTTTTAGTAAAGAGGCCGACCATGTAGAAGGTTTTGCCAAAGAATGTGCCGTTGTAACGCATTACCGTCTGAAAAATGACGAAGAAAAAGGTGGCGTTGTGGTTGACCCCGATGCCAAACTGGAAGAAGAACTGATTATCCGGCCCACTTCCGAAACCATTATATGGAATACTTACCGCAACTGGATTCAGTCGCACCGCGATTTGCCATTGCTGATTAACCAATGGGCCAATGTGGTGCGCTGGGAAATGCGGACGCGTTTATTCCTTCGCACCGCCGAATTCCTCTGGCAGGAAGGGCATACCGCACATGCAACCAAAGAAGAAGCCATTGAGGAAACCATCAAAATAATAAACGTTTACGCCAATTTTGCTGAAAATTATATGGCTATCCCGGTCATAAAAGGGTTAAAAAGTGAAAACGAACGGTTTGCCGGGGCACTCGATACTTATACCATCGAGGCATTGATGCAGGATGGAAAAGCGTTGCAATCGGGAACTTCCCACTTTTTGGGTCAAAACTTCGCCAAAGCGTTCGATGTTAAGTTTACCAACAAGGAGGGCCGCGAAGAGTTCGTCTGGGCTACATCATGGGGTGTTTCAACCCGGTTGGTAGGTGCGTTGATTATGGCACACTCCGACGACAACGGTTTGGTACTTCCACCGAAGCTGGCGCCTATACAGGTGGTCATTGTTCCCATTTACAAAAAAACGGAACAGCTGGCCTCCATATCCGAGAAAGTGGACAGCATTGTGGCAGAACTGAAAGCGAAAGGCATATCGGTGAAGTATGACGACGGCGACAACAAAAAGCCGGGCTGGAAATTTGCCGAATATGAACTGAAAGGCGTCCCGGTGCGCCTGGCAATGGGCCCCCGCGATTTGGAGAACGGAACAGTGGAGGTTGCCCGCCGCGATACGCTGGAAAAAAATGTGGTCCCTTTAGATGGCATTGCCGGATACATTGAAAATCTTCTGGACGAAATTCAGCAGGGAATTTTTAATAAAGCACTGGAGTTCCGCACCCAAAAAACCACTAAAGTGGATACCTGGGAAGAGTTTAAGGAAGTCATTCAAAACAAAGGAGGCTTTGTTTCAGCACATTGGGACGGTACACCCGAAACCGAAGACAAAATTAAAAGTGAAACCAAAGCTACCATCCGGTGTATTCCTCTTGACAATGAACCGGAGGAAGGAAAATGCATCTATTCGGGAAAACCTTCGAATCAGCGGGTTTTGTTTGCAACGGCTTATTAATGTTTCAAAAAAATATTTGTTGGGGAAGCGGCTCTTTTGGGCCGCTTTCTTTTTAATATTCCGCCGGGTTGTGTATATTTCGTTCAAATTTTTACCCAATGAAGGAAAAAGAAATCAGGGCATCGCTGCTGGAGGCATTCGTAATTAAATCGACCGTAAAACAGAAGGTGTATGCCAATACGCTTCAAACATTCAAAATTCTGAAAAAGGTGCTTAAGTCGCTGGAAAAAGATTACCACGGTATTATAAAAGACCAGGTAACACATTCGGTTTTGCCTGCTTTCAGGGAGCGCGGACCTTTTGAAGTGGAATTTGAAATCGGGGGTGATTTACTCATCTTCAGCATGCACTCCAACGTGTTCGAGTTTGACAATAAAAGTCCCATTTTAAATTCGGATTATATTCAGGATGACCCGCTTCGTTCGTACTGCGGAATGATTAATATTTACAATTTCCTGGCCGATTCGTTTAAATACAACCGCGAAAAAGATTTGGGTTACCTGGTGGCCCGGATTTTTGTAAATAAAGACAACCATTTTTTTGTGGAAGGGAAAAGGCAAACTGCGGAAAATGTAAAAAGTTTTACCATCGATACCATTTCTCCGGGAGTTATCCGCCAAATAGTGGAAACAGCCATTCGCTACTGCATCGAGTTCGATTTGCTGGTGCCGCCCTACGATGCCGTAAAACTGGCTACGGTGGAACAAATGCAGGAAAAAATCATTCATTCAAAAATGACTACCGGAAAACGATTAGGGTTTTCATTCAATGCCGATGATGTTTGAATCGGTTACTACACATTAGTGTATATTTGTGCAAAATGAACGAAAGAAAATATCAGTTTTATGGAAAAAGTTGTTGAGCGATTTTTGCGTTATGCGAAAGAATATACCACTTCCGCCCCGGAAAGTACAAGCTGTCCGAGCACCCATCGCCAGATGGTTTTTATGAAAAAACTAGAGACGGAGTTAAAGGAAATTGGCCTGCAGGAAGTGGAACTGGACAAAAACGGTTACCTGATGGCTACTGTTCCGGCCAATACTGAAACAAAAGCACCGGTTATCGGTTTTATTGCCCACGTGGATACCAGCCCCGATTTTTCAGGAGAAAACGTACAACCGCAAATTATCGAAAAGTATGATGGAAAATCCATTCTCCTGAAAAACAATGTTTCCATCGACCCGGCTGAATTTCCCGAAATTTTGCAGTACAAAGGTCAGGACATCGTCACGTCCGATGGAACCACTCTGCTGGGCGCCGACGATAAAGCCGGCGTGGCCGAAATTATAACCGCCGCCGAAATATTACTGTATTCAGAAAAAATAAAACACGGGAAAATCAGAATTGGATTTACTCCCGACGAGGAAATCGGTCGTGGCACCGATAAATTCGATGTGAAAAAATTTGCGGCCGATTTTGCGTACACCCTCGATGGCGGAGAAATTGGCGAACTGGAGTTTGAAAATTTTAATGCAGCCGGGGCAAAAATTACCATTCAGGGCCGAAGTGTACATCCTGGTTTTGCCAAAAACAAAATGATAAACGCCACGCTGGTAGCCCACAAAATTATTTCCATGTTACCGCCAACCCAGCGACCCGAACATACCGAAAAATACGAGGGGTTTTATCACCTGATGTCGCTGAACGGTAATGTGGAAAAAGCTGAAATGCAGTTCATAATTCGCGACCATAATTTTGAGAAGTTTGAAGAAAAGAAAAAACTGCTGACGGAAATTGTTCAACTGGTAAATATGGAATTGGGCCGCGAACCGGTAAAACTGGAGCTGAAAGACCAGTATTACAACATGCGCCAAAAAATTGAGCCGGTAATGCACGTGGTGGAACGGGCTAAAACGGCCATAAAAAAAGCAGGTATTCAGCCCAAGGTAAAAGCCATTCGCGGCGGAACCGACGGCGCACGGCTTTCATACGAGGGCCTCCCTTGCCCCAATATTTTTGCCGGCGGGCACAACTTCCACGGGCCGTTCGAATTCATTCCCATTCCTTCGCTGCTGAAAGCGGTGGAGGTGATTTTGAATATTGCAGAAATTCCGGGTAGAGAGTAATGAAATCGACCGGAAATCTTAAAATAAGAAAATAAACTATGTTCAGCAGGTTTCTTGAGTATATCGAACAAAAACAGCTTTTTGAACCTCATCAAAAAGTTTTGCTGGCGGTAAGCGGCGGTATCGACAGCATGGTGTTGCTGCACCTGTTCGAAAAATCGGAATTTGACTATGGTGTAGTGCACTGCAACTTTCAGCTTCGCGGAAGCGATTCGGATAAGGACGAGGAATTTGTGCGGCAGCAGGTGCTTATACACGGCGTGCCGTTTTTCTGCACCCGTTTCGAAACGGAGGATTATGCGCGGGTGAACGGCATTTCCATTGAAATGGCAGCCCGCGAGTTACGGTACAACTATTTCGAAAAAATACGCGCTGAAAATCAATTCGATGTTATTGCTACTGCCCACCACCAGGATGATTTGCTGGAGACTTTTTTTCTGAATCTGTCGCGGAAAACCGGAATTCGCGGCCTGACCGGAATCAAGGAAAAGTTGGGAAATATTATCCGTCCGTTACTTTTTGCCAGCCGGAAGGAAATTGAAGATTTTGCGCGGACCGGCTTCATCGGATTTCGCGAAGACCATACCAACAACGAAGTGGTTTATCAGCGAAATTTTGTACGACACCGCATTTTACCCCTATTTTCGGAACTGACACCGGCTTTTAAAACCAACCTTTCGGAAACTATTGGCAACCTGAAAGAAACTGAAGAGGTATATTCTTTTTTTATGCTGAAAGAAAAAGAACAGGTTATTTCTGAAGGCGATACCGAAACCGTCGTCGATATAGAAAACCTTTTAAAATCGGCATTCCCCAAAGTTTTACTTTTTGAAATTTTGTCGGGTTACAATTTTAATCCGAAGGTAATCGGCCAGGTTTTTGGAAGCCTGGACAGCCTTCCCGGCAAACAGTTTTTTTCGAAAACCCACCGTTTGGTAAAAGACAGGGGGCAACTTTTTGTTACGCCGCTACCCGAACCGGAAAACCGGATTTTTTACATTGAAAAAGACGACCTTGAACTTTTTGCGCCCTTCGACCTGAATATTGAAAAAATCAGTGCAGACGGTTTCAAAATTATTAGAAAACCTTCAGCAGCCTGCCTCGATGCCCGTAAGCTCGAATTTCCACTACTCATTCGCAAGTGGCGGCCGGGCGATTATTTTCAGCCTCTGGGGATGTCGGGCTTCAAAAAAATCAGCGATTTTCTCATCGATGAAAAAATTCCGGTTCACCAAAAAGAAAACACCTGGCTGCTTTGCAGCGGACAAAAAGTGGTTTGGGTGATGGGACTGCGCATCGACAACCGGTTTAAAATTACCGAAAATACTTTGCAGGTATTAAAAATTGAAATCAGATGACTTTTTAAAAAAAGTTCTTCGTCCGCTAAACTTTCGAAGAACTTAATGGTTTGTTTTAGTGTAAAAATTGACAGTTACCTTTTTTAAAAAGAGAAACTTTTATGAAGCTATATTTTTTAAAAAACCATTTCAAGATTAACCTGCTTGTTTTATGGCTGTTAACTACTTTTACATTTAACGGACAAGGTCAGGCAGTTATAAATCCGGTGGAAAATGCAGATGATGTGGAAATAGGGGTGGTGGAACACCTCGATGATTTTTTACCCGACAGTATTTCCCTTATAAACGAGTTGGGAGAGCAAGTTTGGCTTGCCGATGTAATCGATAAGCCAACCATCATCAATTTTGTGTATTACCGCTGCCCGGGAATCTGCAGCCCGCTTATGGAAGCCGTAGCCGGTGTGATGGAGAAATCGGAATTGGTTGCAGGAGAGGATTATCAGGTAGTTACCATCAGTTTCGACCCGCGTGAAACCATCGATCTGGGGATTCGAAAAAAGGAAAGTTACCTGGGGTTACTTTCGGAAGAAAAGGCCACAGCGGCAAAAGATGGCTGGAAATTTTTCGTGAGCGACAGTGCGAGCATAGTTCGGGCAACCAATGCAACCGGTTTCAAATACAAAAAAACCGGAAACGATTTTTTACATGCAGCGTCGCTTACCGTTGTCAGTACCGAGGGAAAAATTACACGTTACCTGAATGGAATGTTCTTTTTGCCTTTTGAATGGAAAATGGCCATTGTAGAGGCTTCCAAAGGTCTTTCCGGACCAACGCTCAACAAAGTTTTGCGGTTTTGCTACACTTACGATCCGGTGGGGCAGGCTTATGTTTTGAACATCACAAAGTTGGGCGGAATAATTATCATGTTTTTTGCAACTGTTTTATTATTATATTTGGTTTTAAAACCTAAAAGGAATAACGTTTCAAAACTAAATGAGTTAAAACAGGCATAAACAAAATAATTCCGGCTGAATTTATCTTTTTTACAAAAAAATTTTGTAATAATTGACCTTAAAACAATATTTATCGTTTATAACTAACACTTTTGATAAAATGAATTCGACAAGCATTGCAGCAAACGAAGCAAACTACCTGAAGTATCGGGGAAAATACAAAGGTTTGCTCGGGTGGATTTTTTCAACAGACCATAAACGCATTGGCTTATTGTATCTTTATTCCATGGCCACTATGTTTTCGGTTGGTGTTTTACTTGGGCTCGCTATGAAACTGGAATTACTTGCCCCGGGAAAAACCATTATGGAAGCGCAAACCTATAATGCCACGTTTACGGTTCATGGAGTAATCATGATTTTTATGGTGGTTGTACCCGGGTTACCGGCTGTGTTTGGTAATTTTTTGCTTCCGATAATGATTGGCGCCAAAGATGTGGCGTTTCCAAAATTGAACCTGCTTTCGTGGTGGATGTATGTGGCTGGTGTATTTCTGGTACTGGCAGCGCTGCTTTTTGGTTCGGGAACACCCGATACCGGCTGGACTTTTTATGCCCCCTACAGCTTTAGATCAGGCACCAACCTTCTTCCTGCTATTTTCGGGGCGTTTGTGTTGGGGTTTTCCTCAATTTTAACCGGGTTAAACTTTCTGGTTACCATTCACCGGATGCGTTGTCCCGGGCTTAAATGGACCAAACTCCCGCTGTTTGTATGGACACTTTACGGAACGGCCTGGATTCAGTTACTGGCAACTCCGGTGGTAGGTATTACCCTGGTTCTGGTTGCCCTGGAACGGATTTTTGGAGTGGGAGTATTCGACCCGGCACTCGGTGGCGATCCCATTTTGTACCAGCATCTGTTCTGGATTTATTCCCATCCGGCAGTTTACATTATGATTTTACCTGCAATGGGGGCCATTTCAGAGATTATCCCCACTTTTGCGCAAAAACATATTTTTGGATACAAGGCCATTATTGCATCGACCATGGCGATTGCATTTGTGGGTTATCTGGTTTGGGGGCACCATATGTTCACTGCCGGAATGAGTGGAACTGCACAATATTATTTCTCATTGCTTACCTTTTTGGTGGCTATTCCCAGCGCCATAAAAGTGTTCAACTGGGTGTCAACCATGTACAAGGGCTCCATTAACATTCAAACACCGTTTTACTGGGCGGCTTCGTTTATTTTTGTGTTTATGATTGGCGGGTTAAGCGGACTGGTACTTGGTGCGCTTGCAGCAAATATTTATGTACACGATACGGCATTTGTCGTTGCACACTTTCACTATATTGTTTTTGGCGGAACAGGCTTTGCATTTTTTGCAGCCATACATTACTGGTTTCCCAAAATATTTGGCAGAATGTACGATAAAACCTGGGCCAATACCGGCTGGCTCATTTTCTTTATTGGTTTTGTTACCCTTTATTCCCCCATGTTTTACCTGGGAATGATGGGAATGCCGCGTCGGTACTACGATTACCTTCAGGAATTTCACGGCGGAAATATTTTGAGTACCATCGGTTCATGGATTTTGGTTACCGGATTTGTGATTATCATTGTTAACCTGGTTCGTTCGGCCAGCCGCGGTCCAAAAACAGAAATGAATCCCTGGCACGGAAAAACACTGGAATGGACCGTGCCCTCTCCGCCACCACTGGAAAATTTTGATGAGATTCCGGTGATTGAAGAAAACGACGGACCTTACAATTATAAATAAAACCAAAAATCTGATGGAACAGGCAAAAATTGTAGTTCACGACCATTATGACGCCGAGGCCTCAAAGATTGGAATGTGGCTGTTTATTTTTACAGAATTACTGCTGTTTGGCGTCCTTTTCGTTATTTATTCGGTGTACCGGTACATTAACCACGAAGCATTTCATTTGGCGGCCGAAGAGCTGGATACTTTTGTTGGCGCGGTAAACACGGTTATTTTGCTCGTTAGCAGCATGACCATCGCCATGTCAACCACTTCGCTGCAAAAAAAGAACAAAACCATTACACTGGCCCTCACCGGAATTACCCTGATTTTAGGCATCGTATTTCTGGTGAACAAATATTTTGAATGGGGTGCAAAGTTCGACCACGGAATATTTCCCGGTTCAGAATATTTAACCGAAAACCTCAGCCAGGGAGAAATCCTGTTTTTCGGCCTTTATTTTATAATGACCGGCCTGCACGCCCTTCACATTATTATCGGACTGGTGCTCATTGCCGTTGTAATGTGGAAAGTTTATACGGGTAAAGTTCATGCCGAACGCGCTGCATTACTCGAAAACTCAGGCCTTTACTGGCACCTGGTCGATATCATCTGGATCTTCCTGTTCCCGTTGTTTTATCTTATTCACTAAAAATAGTTCATCATGGAAAACGAAAAACATCATATTGTACCTTACCGGTTATATATTTTTGTGTTGGTTGGACTGCTCGCGCTCACATTCTTGTCCATTGCCATTACCGGTATCGACCTGGGCAGTTTGACCGTAGCCGGAGCTCTGGCCTTTGCTTCGGTAAAAACATATTTGGTATTGAAGTATTTTATGCATCTGAAATACGACAAACCTTATATTGTTTCCATGGTAATCTTTGTGTTTGCCATTTTTGTAGTTACCATAGTTGTTACATTTTTAGATTATTTATACCGATAAAAAACCATGTATAGTTCTGAAATTACGCAGGCATCCAATTTTGTGAAAGGGGTTGACACCACATTCCTCATTATTCTTGGATTTTCTTTCTTCTTTCTCATTTTTCTTACGGTTTTAATGCTGGTATTTATTTACAAATACAACCGGAAGAGAAATCCGAAGGCCACACAAATTGAAGGCTCAACTACTCTGGAAATTATTTGGACAATCATTCCGCTGTTGCTTACACTGTTAATGTTTTACTTTGGCTGGGCGGGGTACAAACCAATGACCAAAGTTCCCGATGATGCCATGGAAATTACGGTTTATGGCCGAATGTGGAACTTTATGTTCGAGTATGAAAACGGCAAACGAACCGATACGCTGTATCTTCCGAAAGACCAGCCGGTAAAATTAAATCTTGTGGCAATGGATGTATTGCACAGTCTGTACATTCCCGCTTTCAGGGTAAAACAGGATATGGTTCCCGGAAAAGAAAACAATTTTATGTGGTTTGAACCGCAAAAAGAAGGGACTTATGAGCTCTATTGTGCCGAATATTGCGGGTTACAACATTCCTATATGTATTCTTACGTGAAAGTGATTGAAGACACCGCTTTTCAGTCGTGGATGGTAGATACCACACAGGTAGTGGCAGAAACCCTGGAGTCGCCTACTGCAACCGGAAGGCGGATCATGCAAAATATCGGGTGTTTTGCCTGCCACTCTATCGACGGAACCCGTTTGGTCGGTCCATCATTTAAGGGTATCTGGGGAGAAGAAGTTACGGTAACCACCGGAAGCGAAAAACGCCAGGTTGTAGTGGACGAGGATTACATCCGCCGTTCGATTTACGATCCGAATGCCGATATTGTTGAAGGATTCAGCAAAGGACTTATGTTATCTTACGAAGGCCAGCTTAGCGAGGAGGATGTGGAAAACATTATCGAATACCTGAAAACGTTACATTAAAAAACAGTGGTATCCGGTAAAAATTATTTTTTAGAAATAGAAACAGAATAAAATGAACATCTCATTGAAAATAAATTATTTGCAATTAACGGCTAAAGCCAGTTTTTCTTTCTTCAAATTTAACCCCCGGCTTAAGCCGGGGGCAATAAATCCGCATTATTCAAGGGCTTCAGCCATTAATCTTTTATTTAACCGGACACTATTGATTAAAAAATTTGAATAAACTCCTGAAAATTATTTTCGAACTGGGCAAAGTGCGCATCTCTTTGCCCGTTGCTTTATCTGCACTGGCCGGTTACGTGCTGTACTCGGGTAAAGCAGACGGACAGGGAATGTTATTGATGATCGGTGTATTTTTTATGTCATGCGGTTCGGGGGCACTTAACCACTGGCAGGAAAGAAAAACCGACGCCCTGATGCCGCGGACGAAAAAAAGGCCAATCCCGTCGGGCCGGATTTCACCTGCCCTTGGATTAACGGTTGTTCTGGGTTACACATTAACAGGTTCGCTGATTTTGGCATTCTCGAACCCGATGGTTGCGCTGGTGTTAAGCTGGGCAACACTGGCTTCCTACAACCTCATTTATACTCCCCTGAAAAAAGTCACTGCATTTGCCGTAATTCCCGGCTCGCTGGTTGGAGCGTTGCCACCGTTAATTGGATGGACCGCCGCCGGTGGGTCGGTTTGGGCAGAACCTATTCTAATTGTGGCGATATTCTTTTTTATCGGCCAGATTCCGCATTTCTGGCTATTGCTGCTGTTGTTTGGCGACCAATACAAACTGGCAGGTTTGCAAAGCCTTACCGATATATTTTCAGCGCTTCAGATAAAACGAATTACCTATACCTGGGTGCTCACTACAATTGCATCGGCATTACTCGTACTCATTTTTGTGATTGTTCACCCGGTAATCGTCGCACTGCTTTTGCTGTACATTTTTTACCTTTTGTTTGCGCTTTCGCGCGCTGTTTTTTTTGAAAAGGAATTTAAGGTTTTACCGGCTTTTTACAAGCTCAATTTCCTTTATCTTTTTATGATGTTATTTCTGATAGCCGATAGTTTACTTCGGTAATTCACAGAAATTCATCCCCTAATTTTTTCCCAAAAGTTTCAAACCGGATTATTTGTTTTTTTAGGTTGAAAAATTTTGTGGTTCATCCATCCCCATTTTTGCAGCCGGTACTGCAGCGATGTTTTTAAAACGCCAATCCCGTATATGCTGCTGTTTTTAAAATTAATACTCGAGGCATCGTCGAAGTATTTTGTGGGGCAGGTAATTTCTGCGATATCGTAGCCCGCAAACCAGATTTGAGCCAGCATTTGGTTATCGAAAACAAAATTATCGGAGTTGGCTTCGTAATTCACTTTTTCGAGCACATTGCGTGTAAATGCACGGTAACCGGTGTGGTATTCCGACAGTTTGGCGTTCATCAGAATATTTTGAATAAACGTCAGTCCGCGGTTAGCTATATATTTTATCAAAGGCATGCCGCCGCGCAAAGCACCTTTTCCCAAAATACGCGATCCCAGCACCACATGGTACAATCCGCTGGCAAGCAGGTTGGCCATTGCCGGAATAAGTTTCGGCGTATATTGGTAATCGGGATGAAGCATAATTACGATATCGGCGCCAATTTCCAGCGCTTTGTTGTAGCACGACTTCTGATTTCCACCGTAACCGGTGTTTTTCTCGTGAACGATAATGTGCCGGATACCGAGCTTTTTGCCCACTTCCACGGTATCGTCCTTGCTCAGGTCATCTACGAGAATCACGTCGTCAACAATGGAAAAATCAATTTCGTTATACGTTTTTTCAATGGTTTTGGAAGCATTGTATGCCGGAAGAACCACCACGACTTTTTTACCGTTAATCATTCGTTTTCTTTTTTGTGGCGGTAAAAATAGCAAGAAATGGTCAGAGGTGAAAGGCGTTTCTATATGAAATTTACCGATGAGGAAAAACTTACGGGAATGCTACAAATGCGAATTAAGGGTTGAACCCACTTCGGAGTTCTTCTCATATCCACTTCATTACCACGGGTTTTACCCGTGGCTATTATTGTTTAATCCCGAGGACTCGGGATAAAGAAATGTCCGAAGGACATTAACAATAAAAGCCCCGTGCGAAGCTCGGGGAAAGCAATAAAACGTAAAGACACAACCCCGGAGTGGGGTGAATTATTGATAATCAACTAATATCAACTCTTGATTCGCATTACAAATTTATTTCAAAATTGGGGCGCCTTTTTACAATGAGTTCCTTTTAATAAACTGAAAGGGGCTTTTTATGCGCCGAAAGTTTTTTGTAAGGATCATTTGGGCGGCAATGCGGCCAATTTCATCGTGGTTGGTTGAAACGGTAGTAATCCCGTTTTCCAGAAGCTCTTTCACCGGATTTTCGTTATAGGAAACAATCCCCACATCTTTTCCGGAGCGCCAGTTTTCAGCCCGGCAAATTTTAATAAAACGATACAAATCGTCATCCGAAATAATAACATAGGCCTGCCCTCTTTTTACATTGTCACTGCTTAACCGGTCGATCACCGAAAACTTCATCCCGTGAACCTGGCAAAAAATCCGGAATCCGCGCCGGATGTAAACGGGGTAATGTTCATCGGCAGGAAAAACCAAATGAATACTTTCATATTTACGAATCAAATCAATCCCCTCCCCCAATGCCGATTGAATATCTTTTTCATATTCCTGGTAAACAATGGGATAATCTTTCAGGCTTTCGAGATTCCGATCGACAAGCAATACCTTTTCGCGCGGAATTAACTGAATAACGCCGGCCACATCGGCATTTTCATCTTTAAAATGAGGAAGAATAACAAAATAATCGTAGGTGGAAATATGATTGTCAACAATATTTTTAAACTGGTTCAAATCATAATTGTAAATAAAAACATCGGTAATTGCTTTGCTTCCGAGCGTTTCAATAAATGAATAATAAATATTTCGTTTGTAGTTGCTTAGCTTATTAAAAATGAGAGCCACCTTAATTTGATTCCTTACGTTAATATGATTCACATAATATCCTTTCCCCCGAACAGAAGTCAAAATTCCTTTTTTACGGAGATATACATATGCCTTTTCCACGGTATCGCGCGAAAGCAACAAATCTTCGCTGGTTTCGTTGATGGAGGGAATACGCTGGCCCTGTTTAAAAATACCGGCCTCAATGTCCGACACCACCATTTCCACAACCTGCTTGTATTTTGGAACTTCCGACTGATGATTAATTCTTAAATATCCTTTCATTTTTTGCCGAATTGAACACAAAAGTAAAAAGTGTTTGACACAAAACCATCTCTATTTCAATTTTAAAGAAAATACTGAACTTTTCAATCCCAAATTCGTTCAAATGACTGAACAAAAAAAGTCATAACCATGAAATATTTGTTGGTTCTAATGTTTTCTATACTGGCTTTTGCATGCAGTCAGCACGAAAAAACTTCAGCAAAAAACCTTACCCCCGATACCGGAAATGGCGGCATCACATTACCCGACGGTTTTTCGGCCCTCGTGGTGGCCGATGAGCTTGGCCGCGGCCGGCACATCGCAGTAAATGAAAACGGAGACATTTATGTTTCGCTCAGGGAACAGGATGAAAACAAAGGCATTGCCTGCCTGCGCGACACTACCGGCGACGGTAGAGCAGATATCGTTGAATACACGGGCGAACATACCGGTACCGGAATAAAACTGCACAAAGGGCACCTCTACTTTGGTGCCGACACGGCAGTAGTACGTTACCCCTTGCAGGCAGGAGAACTCCGTCCCGGAAACAACTGGGAAATGATTGCCCGCGGTTTTCCGCAGGAACGGCAGCACGAAGCCAAACCCATGGAATTCGACGGACAAGGGAATATGTATGTAACAGTTGGCGCACCGGCGAACGCCTGTATGGAGCAAATGCGCACCAAAGGTTCGCCCGGCATGGATCCCTGCCCGCTGCTGGAATATGCCGGCGGAATATGGAAGTTTAAAGACGACGTGTTAAACCAGGACCAGATGACCGACGGTGTCCGGTATGCCACCGGAATTCGTCATGCGGTAGCCAACAGTTGGAACAAACAGGTGAATGAACTGTATGTGGTACAGCACGGTCGCGATCAGTTGCATCAGTTTTTTCCTGAAATGTACGATACCAAAGAGAGCGCGGAACTTCCGGCGGAGGAGTTTTTTCTGGTAACCGAGGGCGCCGATTTTGGCTGGCCCTACTGTTACTACGACCAATTTCAGGAAAAGAAAGTGCTGGCGCCCGAATACGGCGGCGACAGAGAAATACAGGAACGTTGTGAAAACAAAATGGACCCCATCATGGCGTTTCCCGCTCATATTGGCCCCAACGACTTGCTGTTTTACACCGGCGACCTGTTCCCCGAAAAATACCGCAACGGAGCTTTTATCGCTTTTCACGGCTCGTGGAACCGTGCGCCTGAACCGCAGTCGGGCTACTTTGTGGTTTTTGTGCCGTTCGACGGTGCATACCCCTCGGGCACCTGGGAAATTTTTGCCGACGGTTTTGCCGGAACGGATACCGTAAACAGCACCCGCGACGCCGAATACCGCCCGTGCGGCCTGGCACAGGGCCCCGACGGTTCGTTGTATGTGGTGGACAGCAACAAAGGAAAAATCTGGAGAATCATTTATTCATCATAAAAAAAAACAAAAAGGAATCATGAAAATCAACGGAATCCTCTTTTTACTGCTGGTATTTTTATTGAGTGCCTGTGGTGGAAGGAATCAAAGTTCTCAGCAACAAACCGAAACACAAATACAAACTCCGGGAGGCACAGAAAAACCGGCATCGATGGCGAATCACCCGGGCAAAAAAGTTTACGATTCAGTATGCTTGGCCTGCCACATGGCCGACGGCTCGGGAGTGCCGGGGATGCATCCTCCGCTCATTGAAACCGATTGGGTGACCGGCGATAAAGAGCGGCTTATTGAAATTACACTTAACGGCATGAGCGGAAAAATTGAAGTAAACGGTGAAACCTACAACAGCATCATGCCGCCACACTCCCACCTCAGTGACAGGCAAATTGCCGACGTATTGACCTACATCAGGCAAAGCTTTGGTAACAACGCCAGCGAAATTACCGTTGAAGAGGTTCAGAAGGTAAGAAACAAGTAAGTTTGGCCCTGACGGAGGTCTTGTCTGTATTGAAAACACAAATTATTCTCCCAGTATTTTTATGGTCGTGCGGCGGTTTAGACGACGCCCCTCGCGGGTGTCGTTGCCGGCCACCGGACGATTTTCGCCGTAACCTGCCCAGTTCAGCCGCTCTTCTTCAACACCTCTCTTCACAAGGAAATCCACGACAGCACGGGCTCTTTTTTCCGAGAGCACCTGGTTTTTTTCAGATGCTCCTGTATCATCGGTGTGTCCCTGAATCTCCACTTTCAGGCGCCAATTGTCTTTTAAAAACTTAACCAACTGAGTTAACTCGGGTTCCGACTCCGGTAAAATCCGGAAGGAATCGGTCTCGAAATAGATATGATGCAGATTCATCTCCGCACCTGCTTTAACGGGCATCAAACCAATTTCCAAATTATAAGGATCGTAAACCTGGCGCGGCTCCCTTAAATCGAAAAGCCGGGAATAAAACAAATAGCCTGCTTTGGAAACCGAAAACAGATAATCTTTTCCGGTTGGAAGACACGCCAGCAACTCTCCGTTAGCGCCGGTAGTTTCATAACGCGGACTTTCCCCTTCAGCGGAAATATTCAACAATTCGACTTCTGCCTGTACCGGAGTTTTGGTTTCGGCATCGAAAACCAGGGCATTAACGTATGTGGCTGGTTGAGGCCGGAGCGTACTGTCCAGTTCAAAGGAATAAATATCGAGCCCGGAAACAGTGTCGCGTGCCGACGAAAAGAACCCGGTAAGTCCGTCGGCACTGATATGCAATCCCTGTTCATCGTTATGCGTGTTCAGCGGATAGCCCAGATTTCGCAGATCGGAGTAAACCGTGTCGGCTTCGATCTTCACCCTGTACAAATCAAATTTACCCATGCCCACGTGCGAATCGGATGCAAAATAAAAATGAGAATTGCCTGCATGTATAAACGGAGAAGTCTCGTTCCCGGATGTATTGACCGGTTTTCCGAGATTCACCGGCTTTTTCCATTTTAAACGCCCGCTGTCGTCCCATCCCAGGAATTCTGCTCTCCAGATGTCTTTTTCGCCCAGTCCGCCCGGCCGGTTACTTGAAAAATAGAGGTAGCGGCCATCGGAAGAAACCGAAGGCTGAGCTTCCCAGCCGGCTGTATTCAAAGGCTGCCCGGCATTGTATGGCTCACTCCAGCGACCGTTCAGATAAAGCGAATAATAAATATCACAGCTTCCAAAACCCCCGGGTCGGTTACATGCGGTAAAAAAAAGAATTCTCCCGTCTGCAGAAAGACTTTGCGCCCCTTCGTTTTCACCGGTATTAATCGCTGAAATGGGTACAGCCTGCTGCCATTCCTTTTCAATAAATTCCGAAAAATAAAAATCTTCCTGGGGCCGATACCCCGGCTTTTTTACCAAACGTGTAAATACCAGTTGTTTCTGGTCGATACTCAGGCTGGGCCAATATTCATCATAAACTGAATTAATGGCATCCGACATTCTTTGCGGGGAGAAACGCACAGGTTTTTGCATCGCTTTTTCCGCAAAAATGCAGCTTTCAATTTTTCGGTTCACTTCGGCCATACGTTCAGTACCAAACGCCCCTTCGTTTAAATATTTTTGAAACCACGGCAACGCTTCATTGTAATTTCCCACAGAAAATAAAGCATTTCCCAGGCGAAGACTGCCAAGCGGTGGCGCTTCATTTTGTTGCATCGCTATTTTTAAATGAAAAATTTCGGCCGGAATATTTTGCGTCTCGTTAAAAATATCGGCAAGCAGCAAACGGGCATCCACAAAACCGGAATCACGCTCAAGAATTTTTTCACAGTTTTTTATAGCCTGTTCATAATTCTGCTGAGCAAACAACTGCCGCGCTTCGGTAAACCACCGGGCGATTCTTCGGTCGGATTGTGCAGAACCGGCAACCGCGCCTAACAAAAAAATCAAAATCAATCCGCTATTTGTCAGGTATTTTACCGTTCGCCCAACCCATTTATCCCCTGTTTGTGTATATTTTTTCATCAAAATTCGAAAACAATTTAAAAATGAATTTTATTTGTTTTTTTGTATTTGTATTTTTTCTTATTTTGGCTTTATAATTTTAAAACGTTGTAAAAGTAAATGAGTTATTTTTTTTTGAATGAACATTAAAAGATGAAACGGAAAGTAAACAAAAAAAATTTCACCGAAGCCGACAACTTCGAACGGAAGCAAAAGAAACACCTGGGACGAAAAGACCGAAGTTCCAAAAGAAGACTTACCATTTATGACGAATTCGATGACGAAGACCTTGATGACTACTCTTCAGGTTATGACGATTTCGAAGAAGACGATGACATTTAACCACTGACTTATAAGGAAAAATCCACATTAAAAATATTCGGTAAAAACCTCCGTCCGGAATATGAGGAGCGGTGGTTTGTTTTGTTTATGCCGAAATAAAAGCATCGGCGCCGGGATAATTGTATTTTGCACGGGCAATATTTTCCGGGAAACAAAAATAGGCCGCCTCTGCTTTGGCGCATATTTCCCCTTCGCCGTCCTGTAAGCTGCATTCAATCCGTGCCAGGTGTTTTTCGGTTGAAAGCAGCCGGGCCCTTACGGTTATCTCTCCTTTTGAAATACAGGCCGGTTTTGCATAGGAGATATTCAGTGCGCTGGTCACGCCGGCAGTTTTCAGTTTTACAAAAACCAGCCATGCCGCGGCTTCATCCATTAAAGTAGCCTGAATACCTCCGTGCAATACTCCCATCCAACCTTCATACTTTTTCAGGGGCTTCCATTTGGCCACCAGTTCTTCATTGTCGAGCCAGAATTCCAAATGCAGGCCATCTTCGTTTGCCGGCGAACAGCCGAAACAGTTGTATTCTCCTGCGGAATCAATAGCAGCAAACGGATTGTTAACTTTTTTCATTCCTTCGGATAGTTAAGAAAAAGGCTGACAACACCTGCCAGCCTGTTTCATTATTCATTAAAAGCCTAATTTCCCCCTAAAATCAAGGGTAAACCTTCTTTACCACTTCCTATTACAACAACTTTTGAATTAGGTGATTCAGCCAAACTAATAGTGGCTTCAATTCCCCGCTGTTTCAAAATTTGATCGGTTAAACTGGCATTTATAATCCGGTTAAATGCTGCAATACCCTCTGCCTCAATCCGGCGGCGCTCGGCTTCCGACTCTTCCCTCCTCAACCTGAATTCGTAGGCAAGGGCTTCCTGTTCTGTTTTGAGTTTGGATTCAATAGCTTCCTTAATTTGCGGCGGCAGATTAATAGAACGTATAAGCAATGCACGCATATCAATAAAATTTTCGCCTAGAACCTGCCTGGTTTCTTCCTTAATGGATTGCTCCACTTCGGCCCGTTTGGTCGAATAAATCTCTTCGGCAGTGTAGCGCCCGGCTACCTGGCGCACTGTAGAGCGAACCTCCGGAATCACCAAAACATTGATATAATTGGTGCCAAACTGCTGATACAAGTGTCCGATTTGAGTATAGTTGGGATTGAATCGAACTGTAATATCGGTATTGATGGACAAACCATTACGATCGAGTACATCCATGGTTTCTTCGCGCTGTTGTTCCCTCACCGTAAATACATACAACTTATTCCACGGAGCAATAATATGAAATCCTTCGCCGTAAATATTTTCAGTGTCGAGACCCGATGTGTAAGGCCGGAAAATCACTCCGCGTTCACCGGCGTCGATAATAAAAAACATACGACCGCCAAAAAGCAGAAGTACAACCAGAACAGCTACAATGGCTACAATGTAAGAAGTTTTTAAATTGAATTTCATCTCAGTAATTTTTTAATTTCTACAAATGTAATAAGTTTGGCGGGTCTGGTAAAAATTACACCCCTTATTCGTTTTATTATTCTTATGCATAGCATAAATATTATATTTGAACCTCGAATTATTTTTAAAAGAATGAAAAAGTTTTTTTTGCTGCAACTCTTTCTTTTCTGTGCAACGGCTCTTTTTGCACAGGATTTTTTCAGGCAGAATTTCGATACCGGTAAAAAATATATTCTACTGGCCGACCCCACCACATCCAACATCGAAACGGTAAATTTCCTCGTAAATAACGGTTTGCTGGATATCAATCTCCGAAAATTTAATTTTGTGGGCGTTTATGCTGAAAACCAGAATTACGACTTCGAAGAATCGCTGAGGTATATTGAGAAAAACAAGCTCGACCATTTCAAACTGCACGCATTCAGGGACAATTTAGACAAAAACCGGTTGTTTGAAACGAATAACTATTCGGAGGAATTGAGACGGGTTTTTCAAAATTCGGTGGGAATTTTCTTTTTCGGCGGCCCCGATATTCCGGCTGACGTTTACGGAGAGGAAAATACGTTTTCGGAGGTTACCGACCCCGAAAGGCATTACTTTGAAGTTACTTTTTTGTTTCACCTTTTAGGCGGCCTGCAAAACGAAACCTTCGAGCCGTTTCTGAAAAAAAAACCTGAATATTTTATTACCGGTTTTTGCCTGGGCATGCAAACCATGAACGTAGCCACCGGAGGAACGCTCACGCAGGATATTCCGGCAGAAATTTACAGTGCAACTGATGATGAAACAACCTTACAAACCGAAAAGGAAAACCTGCACCGCAACTACTGGCAATGTATTTCGGATGATTCGCAACTAATGGGCGTCAACTTCCACACCATCCGGTTTACCGGGCATTCGTTTTTTACCCGGCGGGTGAAAGCCGCTAAAAATTCTGCGCCGCTGGTTTACAGCAGCCACCACCAGGCAGTGGAAAAGCCGGGTAAAGGAATGGAAGTAACGGCTGTTTCTCCAGACGGAAAAGTGGTGGAAGCGCTGGTCCACAGTGTTTATCCGCATGTATTTGCCACGCAGTTTCATCCCGAGGTGCCTGCCCTTTACGAAAACCGCGAAAAACGAAAATTTCACCCTGGCGATGAACCATGCACTTACCACGAAATCATCGGAAAAAAAGGGTTGAAGTTTCACAAAAAGTACTGGAAATTCATTTCAAAATCGTTGAAAAAAGCAGCAATCTGAGTACATGAAGTGCGAGACAGGTGCTGCACACCAAAATAGAAAAATTATAAAGTTGGTTTTTGTCTTTTGAGATTTGTAATTTTTTATAACGGGTTCCGGTTTATTAAACCGGTCATCCCACATTTTGCGGAAGGGTTCTGTAAAATCTGCAATTTCTTTTGTGATTTTTTTGTCCGGGAAAGATGGGTTTACGGTTTACGAAACTAAAAAAAAAGGAAAATCAGTTTATTCATTTGAAGCGTTTTAAAAACCGGAAAAATCCCTGCAACGGGCAAGTGCAAGTTTTCGGCCCGGATGCGTACTTTGATTTTTCATTTAAACACAAAATATTTTAGCGTAATGAAATATATGAATTTACCGCCAAAACCAGGTTGAAATTTGCACAGTGTTACCAGCTGGGCTTTGTTTTCAGTCATTATATTTTCAATTTTATATATATACTCAACTTCGTCAATTATTTTTATAGCCTCAAAAAAATCAATCTCATATTTCCATCAAAAGTATGTACCGTTGATATAATAAGTTTAGTGTCGTTCGCTGAACTTATAATCTTATCAAAATCCATATATGTCTTATTAGGAATGTAATACTCATTAGCTAGTGAGAAATCTGCTTTATTAAAAACACAGATTTGATTATTAAAGTCATCCCCCGCATAAAACTGAGATTTCAGATTACCATAACATCCCCTATGTAAGTTATACCTGGAATATTTACCTAATTCGGAAAAATCTGATATGTCATATGTGTAGTATCCGGTATTATACACCCTTGTATAGGGTAATACAAGAAAGTTCGAACCAAATGGATCTAATATGATTTTATCAGCATATCCACCAAGATCTTTTTTTAGTAAGACGAAGACAGAATCAGAGTTATAAGAAAGTTTAAAAATATCAGATCTACTAATACCTGGATTTCCACCAGCAATAATTAATTTGTTATTAGTATCAATGGCTAGTGAACTCCCACTCTCCAAGCTTACATTACTATTATATATCTTATTAGAATTTAAATTAATTAACTGAATATTTGAGTTGGCAATCGTAATAACAATATCTAAATCGTCATCAATTTCAAAATCTGACATATTTGAAACTAATTGCTGAACAACGGTTACAAAAGCTCTGGAATCATCATTAAAATTTATAATAGTTCCATTGTTGAATCCAATATATAAGAGACCTGATATTTCACTCATATACAAACCTATTGGATTTGCATAAGGTAATGTGTATTCAGCTTCTACTATTTCATTCTCATTATCAATTCTATATAACTTCGAAGCTGAAAGTGCATAAGTTATATCCTTATTCTTATATACATCAATATCAATAAACTTTTCACCAAAGGAAAAAGATTTATAAACGACAAACTCCAATGTGTCTGAGATTGTTGAATCTCCTCTGTCATCATAAGCAATACAAAAACATGAATGTTTTCCAATTCCAATAGTGTCAACTTTTTTTTCTAAAAAAACAAAATATTCCTCCTCAATAGTATCGCTGCCTACAAACCTATCATCGACATAATAATTAATGTAACTCACTTCAGTATTATCCTCACCATTTGTGCTAAAAAAAATAGGATCAGTTGAAAAGTAATATCCTGATAATATCGTATTATAATGCTTAAACCCAAAATTTATTTTGGGTGGAGTATTAATTGGCACATATAAAACTTCATTAATTATATATACATGTCCTGCTGTATCAATTAACTCAATTTTAATCTTATTGTCTGTTTCAGTAATTACATCAGTTGCAAATTGATACGGTTGTTCTGACGTAGTTCCTAATTCAATGTCATTAAGAAAAAAAGAGGCTTGTATAAATTTGCCCAAATCCACCCAGTCCCATTTGGGCCTTATGGTTATTTTTAAACTTTCTCCAACAAAATAATTTTGGTCACCATCAATTCTTGTACAATGAAGGAAAATGTTTGGATTAATTAAATTATTTACCTGTATCAATTTTATAATACTTGATTTGATACTGCCATTAGAAAAATAAGCTCTTAAAACAATTTTATAAACGCCAACTGAATCAAAAACAGTAGTGAATGAATTCTTTGGGATTACCTGAGTTTGAGTATTTGAATTATTAATGAATAAGCAAACAGAATCAATAGGTGCGTTGGTTATAGAATAGTTTATCTGAATTGTGTCTCTCACAAAATATGTTTGATAATTTGAAAAATCTTCAACATCAATATATAAAGTGTCGTCAAAATTATTTTTTACGCACCGAACACTATATCCATAGTCCTTTGGGTTGTAGTCCCGGCAGATGTTAGTCTCATAGTAGATCAAGGACCGGAATAGTGCGTGATTTCTTTCGTGCTCAGTAGCACTCCACCAGTAACCGATGCTACCTATGCCGAAGAAATTACTACCGTAACCGAGATAACCTCCCGGAAGAGCAGAAAAACCAAAATCGTCTGTGCCGTTTCCATCATTGTTCCATCCACTTAATGCTTTCAAATGCTTACCCACTTCGTACCAGTCATCGTGCCAGTTACTGTATGGACCTTTTTGGTCACTAATGTATTGTGCGAGTTGTTCCCATTCAATATCGGTTGGCAGGTGCCATCCTAAAGGACAGGCTGCTTTGGCAGCTTCCCAGGTATACAATCTCCCATAATTTTCTGTATTGATTTCGTCAATATTATAAGCCCAGGAATTACTATCAGTTTTATAGGACAGGTTCTCCGTCATCCACCACTGGTCGCCTATTTGAACAATAGGATAAGATTTTCCATCAGCATCCTTACATTCGTAAAATTCAACCTCATAAGTTTTTGATTCAGTCGGTGAATCAGCAATTTTAGTGATATTATCGCCGGAGTATACAAAGAAGAATATTAAGTCGCCTTCTTCAGTTTTCGCTGATTTTTCTTTTGGAGGCATTGAAGAATATCCGTAGTATTCAATTTTGTCTGGCGACTGATGGTTTTTTGTAGAAATTATTTTTTGTGAGAATTTCGTTTGATTACCTGATATATTCAAAATGTATAGTCCATTTTTGTTAGTTGAAATATTAAATTGATTTAGGCCAGAAGTTATATTTTGATTGGTTGCGGCAACAACCTGTCCTGCTGCATTGATTAAAGTAACTTTAATATTATCATTTCGATTTGAATGAAATAGGAGCTGAGTGTAGTTTTCAAAAGGATTTGGATAAACAATTATTCCTTCAGCATTTTTTGGGAATAATTTAGTTCCTGTAATAAATGAACTCATCCTAATTGTATTTGAATTCTCAGTAAATGCAGTTTCGTTTAAATTCACTTTAATTGCCTTAATACTGTCTATATGGTTGGTAGCATTTTTAGGTTCAAAAGTGAAAATAATATCTTGCGCTGTAATATTTAATGATAATAAAAAGATGAGTGTATATAAATAAGCAAGTTTTCTCATAACATTGACTTTAG
>CAZXHP010000024.1:1611-29375 GCA_964639655.1 uncultured Mariniphaga sp. | reverse complement strand
GATTGCGCGGCTGTTGCAGCGCAGCGAAGTTGCCCGCTTCGTTTCCGGATGCACACCGGATGTCAGGAGGGGTAGGCTGCAGCGACTCCGGTAGCAATACCGGGGCAAGATAAATGATAAAGGCTCTTTCGTCTGCTGACGGAGGGGAACAGAACCCGGCTTACAAGCCTGCCTTTTTTTCTTTTTTTGAAAGAACAAGCTAAAGATCATCCTGCCATCGTTCAGAAGGATCTTTCGGCAATGAGACGGTTTTCCACGAAAACTTTAACACTTTGGGGTTCACCAGCTTGTTAAAGTCTTCGTATTTCATTCTGATAAGTTCGCTGTGCGTTCCCGCGTTAAACGCAATTTCCTCGTTTTTTGTGAGCACTTCGGCAACAAAAACGTTCATATCGTACAAGTTGCCAAAAGGTGGCATGGCGCCAACTTCGCAGTCGGGGAAATGATATTTGAACTCGGCCTCGTTGGCCAGTAAAACTTTTTCTGACCCCAACGCTTTTTTCAGTTGTTCAAAATCGATTTGGTACGCAGCCGGTAAAACAGCCATCGCCATTTTTCCATTGGTTTTAATCATCACGGTTTTTGCAAATTCTTTTCCCGAAACATGGGCCGAGGAAGCTACTTCCTGTGCGGTGTAAGCATTGGAATGTTTTAAAGTAACATATCTGACGTTGTTTTCATCAAGAAATGCTTTCAATTTTTTTGCTGGCATAACGTTTAATTTTTAATGTTTTACGAATCTGTGAAACGTTATATAAATAACACGTGGCTTGTTGTGCAGATTTTACTCTGGTTTTCAGGAAAAGTTACAAAAAAAACACCCGGTTTTTTTGAGCGAACCTGATTAGAGTGGGTTAATTTTTTCCGGTGGTTCAGTTTTGGGCTTGTCGTCATCATCATCTAAATTGCAGACCATTAACCCGGCTTTTTTGATGAGGTAATAGGCAATGGCCAGTGCAACAATTAAAACGCCAATGCCAATAATGGTTTCTCCGGAAAGTTCTTCCACTTTAAGAATCACAATTTTTCGTGCCAGCGCAATGATGGCCACCAGAACCACAACTTCTACATGTACCTGATTTTGCTTCAGGTAAACCTTTATGGTGTCGAGCAACTCAATACCGATAAGTACCAGCAAAAAAACGCCAAACAGGTCCATTAAATCTTCGAGGTCCATCAGCAGGTTATCTGAATAGAAAATATTTCGTACAAGGTAATATCCTAACTCAACGGTGGCGAGAACCAGAATGATTGACATCATTACAATCAGGACGTGAATAATTCCTTTTTCAATATAACGTGCAAATTTTTTCATGGAAGAGCTGATGTTACTTAAATTTTTATAATTCTAACGGTTTTAAAGGTATTGATTTTTATGAAATAAATTCCGGGCCGGAACCCCCAAAATGAAATGACGGCATTCGGTGCATCGAACCGGTAATTTTTCAATAAATTTCCTTTGGCTGAATAAACCCTGATTTCCAGTGACTTTTCCTGACTATGGATATTCAGTTCACCGGAAACTGCTGTGGGAAAAACTTTCAGTGTTTTACCCGGTTGAATGTTTTGTATGATTTTACCCGTAGTGGTGTAGGTTTTAAGGTTGGGCATTTCATCGAGGGCAATTACATAATCGTGCGCCAGTGTTTTCTTCCATAGTTCAAGCGAGTTGTACCGGCTTTGGCGGACAAAGTCCCCATACCAGGGCATAAACCAGGACCAGGGCGCCTCGTCTTCAACCAGGTTATCCGGGTCGGGGAACGAGCCGCATTCGGAGAGTGTAATCATTTTTTTCCCACCAAACATATCGTTTAACTGGTTGAACTCGAGTATTTGAGAACGGTGGTCGCCGTCTTTGTAGATATCGCGGCCAATAATGTCCGCCACATCATCGCCGGGGTACCATTGGTAGTCGTTTTGCTGGCTGGTCCACACCCAAATGAGATTTTTCAGACCATGGTGGTTTACCATCCGGTCGAACATCAGCCGGTACAGTTTTTTGCACGGCTCCGGTCCTTTGGCGCCCCACCAGAACCAGCCGCCCGAAGCCTCATGCAGCGGACGCCACAAAACCGGGACAGAGTCGTTTTGCAATTTTTTCAGCAGGCCTGAAATGTAATCGATGTCATTCAGCATGGCTTTGTATTCCGGTGAATTTTCATCTGTGATTTTCGACACGTCAAAATCGGTTTTTTCGGTGTAAAATTCTTCCGTTTTACGCGAAGGGTCGCGCCAGTGCCAGCAAAATGCCGGAATTCCGTTTCGGTTGTAGTAGTTTTTGGCGTCGTTCACCGGCTCTTCGTCGTTGTACCAGTTGTATCCGCGACCACAGTGCATAAAATCGAGGCCAAGCAGCGCAGGCTCTTTTCCGGTATTGGATTTCAGCCAGTTCACTTCATCCATGCTGTGCAGCGTCATCACCCCGGAAAGGATTTTTTTACCGTAATTGTCGGTTAAAAACCGGTACAACCGGGCTGCATTTTCGTCGGGTTCAGGGGTAACCGGCGTTTCGTTAATATTGAATCGCTCTGAAGCATCAACCTGTTCAAATTCAATATAGTCGATGTTGATCCAACCCCACGATTTGGTAATTTTTACCGAATGGTTACCCGATGATAATTTATAACTGCTTACCACTTTCAGCGAAATAAACTGACTGTTTTGTTCCAGCGAAAAATCAACCTGTTGTCCGTCAATGGAGAAAGTGTTGATTTTATCGCCGTAGGGTGAGGCAACCCGGATGTAAATGTCATAAAAACTTTCCTTTTCGAGGGTAACGTAAAAGGTGAGATTACCCGCTTCCTGTGCTACAAAATATCCTCCCGAAGCTGCGGCACTTGAAACTTTTTTCGCTCCTCCGGCAAGTGTGGCATCTTCAGCCTCGAAACGCTGCGCAAAAAGCTGATTTTCAAAAAATAGAACAGCAGAGGCAATCAGAAAAATTTTTATAATCCGGTTCATATTCTGCGTTTTGATGTTGCTTTTTTCATTCAAATTAATCCAGTCCGGCAAATTTCCGGAGCAGTTCTCTCGTTTTAATTCCCGACTCCTTTAAGTCGTTTTCTGTCCAGCCACCGCTGCCGGCTGCCGATTTTTTGAGCATGGAGCAGGTTTCATCTTTATCGGCAACAGACCAGCTCACCCAACTGATTTTATTTTCTTTCATAAAATCGATCCATCTATGCCACTCTTCGTAATTTATTGGTCCGTCGCCATTGGCAGCCATTCCCGCCGATTCGGAAATAAAAACCGGTATATTTTTATCGAGGGCATATTGGCAGCGGTCGCGTAATTTCTGTTTGTGTGTAGCGGCATAAAAATGTACGGTGTACATCAGGTTGCTGAATCCTTCAATGGGCGAGTCGGCCACAATATGAATATCCTGGTCCCAGTGCGGATTTCCTACCAGAATAACATTGTCCGCGTCGTGCTCCCGGATGGCTTTTATCACTTCTATAGAATAAGCTTTCACTTTTTCCCAGGAATCGCGCACCGGCTCATTAAAAATTTCGTAAATAATGTGCGGGTAATTCCCGTATTTTTTAGCCATTTCAGCAAAAAAAGCTTTGGCTTCTTCCTGAAAAAAATCGTGGCTGTGCCAGTCGATAATGACGTAAATGTCGTTTTGAATAGCGCCGTTAATTACGGCTTCAATTTTTTCCATCGACCACTCTTTCCGGTCGAGGTAACTTCCACGCGGCCCAACGCCCAAAGCTGCACGAACCACATTGCATCCCCAGTCTTCGGCAAGCCAGGCGACCGATTCTTCGTTGTAAAAACGCGGCCACCAGTTGTGCCATCCGTAACTCACGCCGGCAAGCATTACCGGCTCGCCCTGTTGGTTTACCAAAAATTTTCCGTTAACGGTCAGTTGACCTTGTTCTTTTACTGGCTGTGCTTCGAGGTTGAAGTTTGCGGAAACAAAAATAACGGCGGCACAAATGAAAACTAATTTTTTCATGATAAACACTATTGAATGACTATTTTTTCGGCATAAACACCTTTTCGCGAGTAACCTCTGATAATATATAACCCCGTTGAAAACCCGGCAGTGGAAATTTTTTCAACAGTGGCAGGTTGCGAAATTTGTTTTAATAATTTTCCATTTCGATTATAGATACTGATTTGAACGAGTGCTGTTCCGGGTTTTTGGGAAATTACCAGTTCATTTAAATTGTTCAGGAAAAGCGTAATCCCAAAATTCGGGGGGGCTTCCAAAGTGAGAGTGCCGGTAATCCGTTCAAATTCAATTTTATCGACATTAAAAGAAGTACCTTTGAGAATGGTGAAGCGCACAATTTGATTCCCCGGATACAGGTACATTTTAACGGTATTCGGAAGTGTATTTAGCGCACTGTTGCTGACTTTTACCGCAACGGGGCCCGATGAAACGGTATCTACATCAATCCCGAATTCCCCTCCTTCATAATAGGTTGCAATGTATGCCGAAACATTGTACCATCCCTCTGCAGCAACATTTACCGAATATTCGAGCCATTCACCCGGCATTACATTTCCCACGTGGTATCCGTCTCCCTGGCGATCGTAAATATCGACTCCTTCATCGGGCCGGTAAGCACCCGGTAAATTCAGTTCGTTGGTGTCGTGATAGGTGAACCCTTCTCCGCCCACGTCGAAATCTTCGGCTTCAATTATTCCGGGAATTATGTGTAATGTATCGTTGAACGGTGCTCGGACCGGGCGTGTCCATTCCGGGAAAAAAACGCGGACCGGTTGAGAGTAGAGTTCTGTTGTGTAGTTGTAGTGCGCAATGATACGGAAGTCGTAGTATTTGTTGACGACCGGCTTTTCCAGGTTGAACAGGTTGGTTTCGGGAGAAAGTGTGGCAATTGTCGAAAAGTGGCGTTGGGTTCCTAATTTTTGTTGAACAATGATGCTGTCGTGGTCTGAAGTATAGGCGGTCCAGCTTACCCGGATAATGGAATCCTGAACTACTACGGCAAAAGGTTTGGGTGATCGGGCAGTGGTGTAAATCAGAATGTCTTTTATTTCGTTCCAGTCTTTTTGCTGGCGTTCCATCATCCGGAAATCGCCGCCGTCGTCCCAGGCAACCGGCGTAAAACCGTATTTATGTGAAAGTTCGAGATAGGCCCTGTAATGCCGCATGCGCGAGTTGTAATCTCCTTTGTTCGTGGCGCCGAATTCGCCCAGAAAAACGGGAACATTGTTTTCTTCTGACCAGTCGGCAACCGCTTTAAATTTGCGGTCCAGTTGGTTGTAATCAGCTGACGAGCCCCAGGTTCCCTGGCCTTCTAAACCAAACAAATAGGGATCGTAGGAATGAAAGGAGCCAATCAGGTAATCGTCGTCGGGAATGGCAGCAGTGAGCAACTCGTCGGAACCGCCCCAGTTGTGTCCCTGGAAAATGACCAGCCGGGCAGGGTTTGTTTTTCGGATAATGTCTAACACACGGGCATGCAAATCGTCGTTTTGGGTTCGGGAGAGTCCGTACGGTTCGTTTATAATTTCAAAAAGAAGCTTTTCCGGTTTATCTTTAAAACGGGTTGCTATTTGCGACCAGATACTGTCGAAACGGGCCTTGTTTATGTCGCTGTAATCACTTTTAATCCATTCTTCGTGATGTGTATTAATTACAATAAAAAGGTCACGCTTCAACCCCCAGTCAACCACCTGTTCAATTCGGTTTAACCAGTAGTCATTTATTTTATAGGGAGCGGTTTTCGCCGTATAATTATCCCAGCGCACCGGAATACGAACAACATCGAAACCAGCTTCCTTGTACAAGTCGAAATAATATTCTTCGGCTTTGGGATTATTCCATCCGGCTTCAGTGGGCGGTTCGTGGGTGTTGCCCAGGTTGATGCCTTTTTGCATTTGGGCAACGGCCTCGTGGGGAGTGATTTGTGAAATTCCGGTTTTAGTTACACCCCAAACAGATAAAACCAGCAGAAAGATTACAGGCACCCGGCGCATAGTGAATCGGTTTTAAAAAATAAGAGCCTGAATTTGACAGGCTCTTATTTGCAGTTCAAAAAAAGTTAATTTATCTACCTTTTAATGGCTTTGTAACGGCCAATTAATTCTTTCTCTTTGCTAATCACAATCAGGTACATGCCTGAAGGCTGTCCGTCGAGTGACAATACTTCGAGATTGGTTTTTACCAGCAGATCACGAATTACAGCTCCGTTGCTGTTGAAAACCTGGATCCTGTTTCCGCGTTCGACACCGCTGATATTCAGTTTTCCTGTTGTTGGATTCGGATAGATTTCAACCTGATTTTTGGCGACTTCAAATGCAGAAGTTACGCCTAAATGGTAGGTTACTTCAATTTTGCCGTCAGCAGAAGTCACTTTAAGCATATCGCCCACACTGACACCACCAGAGGTTTTTTCATTTCCTTCGGAATCAACCAAAACTGCGGTTGCACCCCACGACGGAGTGATACGGGAATAGAAATCTGCCAATGCCGTTGCGCCGGGAACTCCGGTAATCTGATAATCTACCTGATCGACAGCGTAAGTATCGGATAGCACATAAGCCAGGTAAACGGGATTCTGAATCAGCGCAGTCCGCAACATGGCAAGGTGATAAACTTTGGTTACCGAACCGTTTGCCGATGTCACAACAACTTTGTCGTCTTCGTAGAGTGTTCCTTCCATTCTTTCGTTTCCTAACTTATCTACAATTTTAACCGTAGCATTTAATGCCGGAATCACATTGGACATAAATGTGGAAACATTAGTTCCCCTCGGTACATAGTGCACCAGGCTTTCTTTCTGCGCAACGCTGTACACATCGGAGAGAATAAATGCATCATTCTCGGAAGAAACCGGACGCAACTGGTAAATAATTCGCGTTATTCCGTTTTCTGCCAGTACATCGAAATAGGTGTTGGCGTTGACGGTAACATTTACGGTTGCCGTATCGAAATTCAACCGTTTCATGGATACATATGCGCCTTCGTTGTCGATGATACTTAGTACTGCACCTTCCGGAACAGTGACGTTGTTCAAAACCGTGCTCAACTGCGTGCCATATTCAAAACCCGTAATGTAACCGGTTCCGTCTTCGGCAACTTCGGTAGCACTTTTGGGTTCGTTTTCAATTTCAACAGTATATAATGTTGAAGTAAGCACCGCATCGGAGCTCAAACCTTCTTCGGATACATTCAGTACATATTTTGTTGTGTTTTCTCCGTTGGCCGAAACAACGACCAACGTATCGTTCATAGACAGCTGGTCTGCGTCGGTGAGTTCAGTACCATCGTCTGTTGCTTTTACTGAAAGCGTTTGGTTTTCGTCTTTTTTAATGATGTTGGCCAGGAACTCGGCAACGGTTGTTCCGGTAACCACACCTCTCAAATCTTCCGTTTTATAACCGTCGCTCACTTTGTAAACAATGGATGAAATAGTTGACATGTAATCGGTAACCGGGTGCATAAAGTGTTTGCCCAGATCGCTGGTTACCATTAGAATATCGTTTGGCCAGCCATATCCCTGACCTCCCCAGTAAGCCCGGTTGGTCCAGGTCCATTCAGAATCTTCCTTGTTTGTTCCGAATGATTCTCCAAATCCGGTTTTCCCCTGCCAGTATTCAGGTTTTCTTACATAACTTGTAATTTGCTCGACAGCAACACCGCCGACTACCCATTGTGTTTCGTCACCCTGACCAAAAACTTCAATCAGTTCAAAATCATTGGGGTCGTTAGCCGGTTTCAATCCGGTTTTGATGGAATCTTTAGCAATACCCACAATTTTGAAAATGTAAAAGTTTCCACCAAACCATTCGTTTGCCGCACTTGCCCATTCGTCAAAAGCTTCTTCACCCCAGGGATTGTATGCAGTATTGAATATAACATCACATTGTTCACTGGCACTCCATGGATATCCGCTTTGGCCAGTACCATTAATATGGCCCATTACAAATACGTCTCCACCTTCAACCATAGGGCTTACATTAAAATCTTGAACCAGAGTACCGGGAGATACTGACCAGGTTGACTCATCAACCCATTTATATCCTGGTACATATTTCCGATACCTGACGGGCCACTGATCATCTCCTGAATAGTCGGTTATTGCCCCGGTTTGATCGGAATATGTAAATACCATCATGTAATCGCTTAAATCAAGTGTTTGGTTCCCTGGATTATAAATTTCGATAAAACCGTTTTCCCATTGTTCGTTAAATATCAATTCCGAAAGGAATGGTTCAGCTTTAAAAGGCTGGATATCATCAGGTGCCAGTTCTTTTTCCAGTTTTACGTTATAAATTTTTTGGGTGGTATCGTCTTCCGCAGTTACCGTGAATTTTACCGTTTTTTGCGCATCGGATCCCGATAAGCTGGATGCACGCTGAACATCCACCGTTGCATTAAGGTCATCGGTTTTTGTAATCAGTGACGGAATTCCGCTTACTTCGGCAGGAACCTGAACGGTATAATTCAGTACATTAGGTCCAAATCCCGGGATAGTATCGCCTGTCCAGCCAAATAGTCCCTGCATCCATTGCGGAATGTCGGGCCAGGTGATGGCGGTAAGGTTGGCGTTGTGACTTGGGCGATACTGATCAGCTTTAATAAAATAGTCTTTTACTGCGCCACTTTGTGCCGTTACTTTTAAAAGATCGCCATTTTTAACATCGGGCCGTTCAATTCCGTCAACCCAGACAACTTCCCAGCCGGCATTTGGTGCTTTTTCCAGGTAGGTAAAAAGGGAGTCAACCCGGGTTGCAAATCCTATTCCAAACAAACCGCTGGTGATAGTGTCCATTTCAGGATTATCAACAGTCACTTCGTAATATTCATGTTCACCTGAATTTACACCGTTTGGATAAAAACTTCCTTCCGGATCCCAGTCGGGTGCATATTTCGGAATCACAATATTGGCGTCAGCTGCAGGATCTTCTACGATAATATCGAAAACTGCGGTTTGAAGGGTGTTTCCGCAGGCATAAATGGTAAGCTTGTCACCTGTTCTGGCCGAATTGTAAGCCGAGTCTTCGCGGGCAGGCGATAAATCGTAATGCCATGCCAGTCCGGGAACTTTTTCAAACTGAAACATAAAATCATCGTTGTTACGCACTCCCCATGGGGCGGTAATTGTTTTGGCAGCCCAGTCCACTTCCAGAACATCCGATTGCAGGGTATTTTCATCCAGTGTAACATCGCCATGGAATCCAACAGTCCAGAATACAGCGCGGTAAGGCTCCCAGTCATTGTATAACCGCGGGATCGGAATCCACTCAGAGTCGGTAATATCGACACCACGGGCGTCGTTAAAATTGGTAGTACCCTGCGTAACGCTGGCTTTACGCACAAGAATATGCGTACCCCAGGCATTGGTTACCCCGGCAACATCAGTGCTTGGGCTATCTTCCTGTGTACCGTCATCCTGTGCAAAAATACCTCCAACCTGGTCAACAATGGCAGAGTCGCCGTTTTCAAAATGCTGCTCGATGTACCAGGTTTCGCGGCTTCCCCAGGTTTCCATAACGCCGGCATATGGCGAAATACTGTCGGTAATTCCGGCAGGCGCCAGCGACTCACGTTCTTCAGGCATGTGAATCAACATGTCGGCCAGGGTCCACCACTCTTTTTTGGTAATGCGCCTGTTAAAAAAGTCGGGTTGCAACGGGTGCATTTCTTCGGTAAATTCTTTAACCGCAGCAATTACAAATGTTTCTCCCGGAGCTAATGTTTGCTCAGGTAAACGCATAAACTCCCCGGCCACAGGAGAATAAGGCTCGGTCCAGGCGCCCACGCGGCCAAACTCAAACTGGCTCATGTCGAGGTCTTCAGTGCCAATGTTGGTCAACTCAACATAAGACTGGTCATTTCGGTCCACACGGGTTTCTGTAATAATAAAAGTACGGATGGTGTCCTGTGCGTTTAACATACCGGTTAACAATAAAGAAAGAAGTAAAAGTTTTAATCTCATAGTACTTAAATTTAAATGTTAAATTTCTATTATCTATTTCGCAAACAAATATCAATATTATTTACGATAATGCAACAAATTGGTTCCTTTAAGAATATGAAATTTCTTGCATCAGTGTAATAAATCTTGCATAAATGTATTTTGTACTTTATTTGCCTGGTTTATCTGTTTTCCTATTCTTTATGTAAAAAATACTATTTAAAGATGTTTTCTTTAAGTGGTTGATAAATAAAATATTTTGAACTGCAGGTAATTTATACAACAAGGCTCTTGTTAAATAACTCTGTTTTAAGTACAATTAGAGATACAGGCGGGTAATCGAATTTCTAAGTAACCGAAATCTGTTATATTAGAAAAACAAAGATAAAGAACATAAGTTTAAAATATGATGATAATTTTCCTGTCCGGGTTCAAATTTTGATTTTTCTCCGGATAATTATTTTTATCAAATAGTATTGAAATGTGTACAATCGTTTTTTTACCCTGAGCAATTGACTAAATTTGCACTGGTTTTAATTTAAGAACGAAAATTATGACTTTTGTAACCAAAATACTCGGAAAAATACTGGGGAACAAGTCGGAAAGGGATATAAAGGATATTAGTCCGGCCGTTGAACAGGTAAAGCAGGAATATCAGCGTGTCGTCAGCCTCTCAAACGATGAACTTCGTAACGAAACGGATAAATTAAGGGCTATAATCGGGGAGAGGATAAAACCCGAAGAGGATGAGATTGCTGCGTTGAAAGAAAAGGCCGAAGACGCCGAGATTCAGGAAAGTGAAGAAATATACAAACAAATTGACAGTCTCGAAGAAATTATCGATGAAAAGACTGAAGCTGTATTAAACGAAATTCTCCCGACCGCTTTTGCCATTGTAAAAGACACAGCGCGCAGGTTTTTCGAAAATGAAACTGTGGAGGTTACTGCCCGCGACTATGACAAGGATCTGGCCTCGGCGCGTGCAAGTATTTCAGTTCAGGGAGAAAAAGCGTTGTGGAAAAACCGCTGGATTGCAGGTGGAACAGAAATTACATGGGACATGGTGCACTACGATGTGCAGCTCATTGGTGGAATTGTACTTCACCAGGGGAAAATTGCCGAAATGGCTACCGGCGAGGGAAAAACCCTGGTGGCTACTCTTCCCGTATTTTTAAATGCGCTTGCCGGTCGCGGGGTTCACGTGGTTACGGTAAACGACTACCTGTCGAAACGCGATGCTGAATGGATGGGGCCTATCTTCGAATTTCACGGCCTTACGGTGGATTGTATCGACAAACACCAACCTAATTCCGAAGCGCGACGGAAAGCTTACAATGCCGATATTACTTACGGCACAAACAATGAGTTTGGCTTCGATTACCTACGCGATAACATGTCCATCAATCCCGATGATTTGGTTCAGCGTAAGCATCATTATGCCATTGTGGACGAAGTTGATTCAGTACTCATCGACGATGCCCGTACACCTTTGATTATTTCAGGACCTGTGCCAAAAGGCGAAAACCAACAGTTCGAGGAACTGAAAGGATACGTGGAAAAGCTGTACAAAGCACAGCGCGACCTGGTTAACCGCATTTTTATCGATGCCAAAAGGTTGCTTACCAAAGACAATACCACCGAAGAAGAAAGAAAAGAAGGTGGTTTGCTTTTGCTGCGAGCGCACAAAGGACTGCCTAAAAATAAATCGATAATAAAATTTCTGAGCGAGGAAGGCATGAAAAACCTCATGACAAAAACAGAGAATTTTTACATGCAGGATAACAATAAAAATATGCACATTGTTACCGATCCGCTCTATTTTGTCATCGAAGAAAAACAGAACTCTGTTGAACTGACCGACAAAGGAATTGATTTAATTTCGGAAGGGTTTGACGACCCCGACTTTTTTGTGATGCCCGACATGGGGACCACAATGGCAGAGCTGGAAAATGCCGGTTTGAAACATGAAGAACTTCTGGAAAAGAAAGATAAACTGCTGCAGGATTATGCCGTAAAATCGGAACGCGTGCATACCATCAACCAATTGCTGAAAGCCTACACCATGTTCGAAAAGGATGTGGAATACGTGGTAATTGACAACAAGGTGAAAATTGTGGACGAGCAAACCGGACGTATCATGGAAGGACGGCGCTATTCCGACGGGTTGCACCAGGCCATCGAAGCCAAGGAAAGGGTGAAAGTGGAAGCTGCCACCCAGACTTTTGCCACCATCACGCTGCAGAATTATTTCAGAATGTACCACAAACTGGCCGGCATGACCGGTACTGCTGAAACAGAAGCCGGCGAATTCTGGGATATTTATAAACTGGAGGTGGTTGTAATTCCCACCAACCGTCCGATTGTCCGCGACGACAGGGAAGACCTGGTTTATAAAACCAAACGGGAAAAATACAATTCGGTCATCGATGAGATTGTGGACCTGAATAAGGCCGGTCGCCCGGTATTGGTCGGAACTACCTCTGTCGAGATTTCGGAGTTACTGAGCCGGATGCTCAAAATCAGAGGAATAAAACATAATGTTTTAAATGCCAAGTTACATGCCCGCGAAGCTGAAATTGTTGCCGAAGCCGGTCGCTCGGGGGCGGTAACCATTGCCACCAACATGGCAGGCCGTGGTACTGACATTAAACTTTCTCGGGAAGTGAAAGAGGCGGGAGGACTGGCTATTGTGGGAACCGAACGGCATGACTCACGGCGTGTTGACCGGCAGTTACGCGGCCGCGCCGGACGCCAGGGCGACCCGGGCTCTTCGCAGTTTTATGTTTCGCTCGAAGACGATTTGATGCGCCTGTTTGGCTCCGACCGTATTTCAGGAGTGATGGACCGCCTCGGGTTAAAAGAGGGGGAAGTTATTCAGCACTCCATGATTTCAAAATCAATAGAACGGGCCCAAAGGAAAGTGGAAGAAAATAACTTTGGAATTCGGAAGCGGTTGCTGGAATACGACGACGTGATGAACTCGCAAAGGGAGGTTATCTATAAAAAACGGAAACATGCCCTGTTTGGCGAACGGCTTGATGTGGACTTGCTGAACATGATGTATGACTCGGTTGAAGAACTCGTAAATGAATATTACGGGTCCGACCAGTTTGAGGATTTTAATATGGAACTGCTGCGGTTACTTTCCATCGAATCACCAGTTTCGGAAGAAGAATTTAAGCAACTTTCAACCAATGAAATCACTGAGCGGATTTATCAGAAAATGATTGATGGCTACAACCGCAAGGTAGAAACCATTTCAAAACAGGCATTTCCGGTAATAAAAAATGTGTATGAAACCAAATCGCAGATTTACAAAAATATTGTCGTTCCCATTTCAGATGGTAAGCGGGTTTTCCAGATTGTGTGCAATTTGGAAAAAGCATATCTGAACAAAGGCAAAGAACTGGTAAAATCGTACCAGAAACAACTTGTACTGAATACCATCGACGAAGCATGGAAAGAGCAGCTGCGCGAAATGGACGATTTAAAACAATCGGTGCAAAATGCCACTTACGAACAGAAAGACCCGCTGCTGATTTACAAATTCGAGTCGTTCAACCTGTTTAAAATAATGGTAAGCAAGGTGAACAAAGACGTGGTGAGTACGCTGATGAAAGGTCACATCCCCATTCAGAGCCCCGACCAGGTGCGGCAGGCCGAAGAGCGGAAACGAACCGATATGAGCAGGTATAAAACACAAAAATCGGATATGCCCGGCGTGGATAACCCGATGCAGGGTGCCAACACTCAAACCGGCGAACGGTCAAAACCTCAGCCGGTGAGGGTAGAGAAAAAAGTTGGACGGAACGATCCCTGTCCGTGCGGAAGCGGAAAAAAATACAAACACTGCCACGGAAGAGGTGCATAAGAATTGATTTTTTAACCAGCCTGACAGCGTCCTTTCGATCTGTCAGCGTTTTATAAATAAATGCTGAAAACAAAATAGTATGATACACCTTTTAAATTTCATTCACTGGAACGCGAATCCAGAGTTGTTCAATTTAGGTCCGTTGTCGGTACGCTGGTATGGATTGCTTTTTGCATCCGGCTTTTTAATCGGTTATTACATCGGCGAAAAAATGCTCAAATCGGAAAATGTACCCCAAAAATGGATCGATTCTCTTTTCTTTTACATTATTATTGCCACCATTGTTGGCGCCCGTTTGGGGCACGTTTTCTTTTACGGGTGGGAGTATTATTCTCAACATCCGGCAGAAATTTTTAAGGTGTGGCATGGTGGACTTGCCAGTCATGGAGGGGCTATTGGGATTTTTCTGGCGCTGATGGTTCATTCAAAATTAATAACCAAACGCAATGTTTTCTGGACCATCGATCGCATTGTCGTTCCTACGGCACTTGTGGCAGGTTTTATCCGTTTGGGAAATTTGATGAATTCTGAAATTTACGGGATTGAAACCAGCCTTCCGTGGGGATTTATTTTCGAACGTAACGGAGAAACAGTTCCCAAACATCCTACACAGATTTATGAAGCCCTGGCCTATTTTATTTCCTTCGGAATATTGATGTTTTTTTACTGGCGCACCCGAAAAAAATATAACGAGGGATTTTTGACCGGTCTGTTTTTTATATTGATTTTTGCTGCCCGTTTTTTCATCGAATTTATTAAGGAAGACCAGGAAGCCTTTGAAGCAACTATGTCATTAAATATGGGGCAATGGCTGAGTGTGCCGTTTGTTTTGGCCGGATTGTTTTTGATGTTGCGGGCAATAAAACTACCGGAAAAGGTTTACAGGAATTAATTAAATATTCTCAATCCAACAAAAAATGTCCGCGGTTTCGCCGGTCCGTAAACGTAGTTGCTGTCACGGTTTTTACCGCTGTCGAAATCATTCTGGTACTGGTTCAGCATGTTGCCGATTCCGCCAAACACCTCGATGGATGAGTCCAGCCGGTTGGCATTAAAAATATATCCCAGCTTCAGGTTCATCTCCATAAAATCGGGAGACTGAAACAGCACATCCTGCTCAGGCGTTCCTGCATCGCCGGGCAGGCCGTAGTGAGGTACGAGCATGGATCCGGTGTACACGCCCGAGAACGAAGCGCTGAAACGGTTGCCAGGGGTCAGCGTTAATGTGTAGTAACCATAAATTTCCGGTGTACGCAAATAATCAGTAGTTCCGGGCAGTTCTACCGACCAGGCCACAGGTTCTTCGTATAAACTTTTCTGGAACGTTAGCCCCCCTTCCACCTGGAACATACGGTTGTAATTGGCACGGGCTTCGAATGTTGCGCCATACACATTGCTCAACCCGCCGTTTCGCTTTTCCATGAGTGAATTTCCTGAACCATCGGTTCCAGTTTCTTCCAGAATGAATGCATTTTTAAGCCGGGTGTAAAAACCTTCCAGCGTAAATCCGTAAATGTGTTTTTCAGTGGGTTTGTCCCAGTTTATGGAAACACTTGTACTTTGCGAGCGCTCTTCTTTCAAATCGTCGGCGAGACTGATGGTTTGTATTCCGCCACCGGCAAATGCAATGTGCATGTCGGCATCGAAAGCCTGCGGCGCCCTGAATCCTGTTGACCACGAAGCACGCAGCTGCGTATTTAAATTGGGTTTGAAAAGTAATGAAATACGGGGACTTACAATCACATTGTCAACAAAGTTGTGCTTGTCGGCCCGAATTCCTGCCAGCAAAGTCGTTTTTGGCGTGATTTCCCAGTCGCTTTGCAAAAAAGCCCCGATATTTCGGGAATTCTGGTCGATTAAATAGTCGTACGCCTCAATCTTATCAAAAACGTCGTCCACAACATATTCGGTTCCAAATGTAAACGTGTTGTTTCCCCGGATGAAATCCCAAACGGTGTGGTTTAACTGGGCTCCCAGTTGAGCGGTATAACTGCTCGAATTTCCGTAGGGCGGATTATTGTTGTATGCAGTCAACTCCGCGGGATCATCGGGAACGATTCCGGTAAAATGTTTCCTTTTGGTGTATTGACCGGCCGTGTATAAAACAACCGAGGTTCGCGAGTCCTCACTTGTAATTTCGTAATCGGCGCCGCCCATCAGTACGTCGTGCGTGCGTTCCTCCGATTGTTGCGCCAGGTACGATGGTCCGTCCACCATCTCACCTCCGTAACGAAACTCGTGCATGCTTGAAAAATTGATTTGCAGCAACTGTTTTTCATTCAGTCTGAAAAAAGAATTTAAGCCAAAGGAGTTGTTGTTGAGTGAAGGCATTTCTGAATAATTGTCGCCGTTGTGGTCGTATAAATCACGCTGGCGGTGCGACGTGTAAAGTGCAACTCCGGCATTCCGTTTTTGGGAAAGGGCAGTGAGCGTTCCGTTCAGGTTATAATCCGCTGATCCACCTCCAATTACTGAATTGTTTGATGTGATTTCATACGAGTTCCGTTCCGGCATTTTGGTAATGATATTTACTGTTCCGCCAATGGCACTTGAGCCGTACAATGCAGAAGCCCCGCCGCGAACGACTTCAATGCGTTCTACCATTTCCGAGGGCATTTGTTCCAACCCGTAAAGCCCGGTCAGCGGACTGAAAACCGAACGGCTGTTTATCAGAATCTGACTGTAAGCGCCACCCAGTCCATTCATACGAAGTTGTGTGTAGTTGCAGGTCTGACAATCCACTTCCATGCGCAGGCCCGGCTGAAAATTCAGCGTTTCTGAAACGGTTTGTGCCGCCACATTTTTAATGGTTTTCGCGTCGAGGACGTTTACGATTACCGCACTTTCGGTTTGTCTTTTAAAAGTTTTGGTGCCGGTTACTACTACTTCTCCAACACGTTGTATTTCCTCTTCCAGTTCAAATTTTATTTCAATGGTTTCGCCTGCTTTTAGCGTTACCGGGCGTTTTTCTGTTTTATACCCCAGCATTTTGGCCACCAGAACAAATTCTCCTTCAGGTAAATCCACCATCATATAATGTCCGGTTACATCGGTAGTGGTTCCGTAATTGGTGTTCTCCAGGTAAATATTTACAAATGGTAAATGTTCTCCTCTCGAAACCACATGTCCGATTATTACCGCATCGGTGTTTTCCTGCGAAAAAGCATTGAAGTTGAATAAAACAGAAATGAAAAAAGTTGCTATACCGATTGTTTTGAATTTCATTTTTATATCAATTAAGTGTGTGCGCAAATATAAAATTTTTTATTTGGAAACATTCTAAATAGGAATTTGTTTGCGATTTATTATCTTTGCACCGAAAATGGTTTACAAAAGGGAATCCGGTGAAAAACCGGAGCTGTACCCGCAGCTGTAAGCCTTTCATGTTGACGGCAACCTTTTGCCACTGTCCCGGTAGCTATCGGGACGGGAAGGCCGTCGTCAATCGGGGTGAGCCAGAAGACCTGCCATTTTCAAAAAATGCTTTCGGGAATAAAAGCGACGGTTTCATTACCTGACTTTTTATTTCCCCATGTTCAACTAAAACAAAGGGGAATGAAAAAAATTACATGTTTAGCAGTTGTTGTTTTTACAGTGCTGAGTGGTTTTGCACAGCGCTCTGCTTTCCGGCTCATCGAATATCGACCGGCGCCGGGACAGCACATTAATGTCGGGAATACAGGCACGCCACAGGCTGCCCAAAAAATGACCGAAGATTCAATTAGCCTGGTTTCTTTGGGGAGTTTTGGTGGTTATGTTGTGCTGGGATTTGAAGAGGCCTGTAAAAATCATCCGGATAATCCCTACGGAATTGATTTTACCCTTTTCGGAAATGCGTTTTCCGGATCGTCGGAACCCGGCGTAGTTTGGGTGATGCAGGATGAAAACAAAAATGGCCTGCCCGACGACACCTGGTACGAAATCGCAGGCAGTCATCATTTTCATCCTGAAACGGTAAAAAATTACGAGGCAACCTATTTTAAAACCGAAACACGGGATGTTTTCTGGAAAGACAACAAAGGAGAAAAAGGCTGGATTCCGGCCAACAGTTACAATCTGCAGGAATACTACCCCACAGCACAGTTTTTCCCGGAATATCCTTCGGATTCGGTAACTTTTCGGGGGACGCTCCTGAAAACTGAAATTGACTTTTCCGGTTCACCGGGAATTCAGGTGCTGCCGCCGGCTTTTGGTTATGCCGACAGCCATCCGCGTAAACAAGGAGTTGCTTCATTTTTACCCGATAATCCTTACACCAGGGAAATTGAAGGCGCCGGAGGCGATCCCATCGATATTTCCTGGGCCATTGATAGTTTGGGAAATTACGTGGAACTGGATTCCATCCATTTTGTAAAAATCGTTTCAGGCAATCTGGCCAGTGCCGGCTGGCTGGGCGAAATTTCCACCGAAGTTGCCTGGGTGGAAGCTGTAAAACCAAATTCCGGAATATCGGGAAAAGAAAATTTGTTGGAAGTATATCCGCCTCCGGCTAAAATGTTGATTGGAGATTCGATTCAGCTTGAAGCTGTTTACTTTGAGAAAGGAAGGAAAACGGAAGCCGAAATTATTTTTTCGGTTCAAAATGAACAGGTTTTGGAAGTGAACCCCACTGGTCTCCTAACCGGCAGTGGTTTAGGCGAAAGTGCAATTTCGGTTTCTGCAAACAATGAAACAGCAACAGTCGCCGTAAAAGTTGTGAAACCCGATTCCATCGATCTTTTGACGAACTTCTCGTCGGTTTATCCCGGCGATACACTGGAATTGCAGGCAGTTGTATTTGATAATGAACAGGAAAAGCTCGATGTTCCGGTTCAGTTTAGTTTTTCCAATTCATCGGTTGGAAAATTATGGCAGGACGAGGGGAAATTTTATTTTGTAGCGTTGCAGCCCGGACAGGCGGAATTGACCGGGTCCGTCGAAGGCTTTTCAATTGAAATAATTCAGACAGTAAAAGTGAATTCTCCCGACGACAAAATCAGCGTTTATTTTACGTTGAAAACGGAAGACGAGAACCTGTTACCTTTTCAATGGATTGAAGTGAAAAGCGGTGATTTAAACAGATTTGTTGAAGACCGGGAAAGTGATTACGCCGAATCGGAGCGACCGACCCTGTTTCACGCACTGACCGCAGGATTGCAAAAGGCGGAAGTTCTTTTTTCTTTTAAAGACGACGAAGCAGCGGGAGGAAAACTTTATTTGTACGCTGTGGAAAACGATGGATTGTTTTCCTACGGCTGGGGTGGAAAAGCCGAACCATCGGCGTTTGCGAAAGCCTGGCTGGTGAGGTTGAACAACAAACAGTACCTGAACAACTTCCATCAGGTTGAGCTTTCAGATGGCGACACAATTGCCTTGTATCACATTTCGAATATTGCAGAACCCTGGATATTTTCACAGTTAACTGCCGACAAAGATTCGGCGGGTTTAAATGAAGAAATTGAAGTACAGTTGTTGCAGAAAACCTGTGAATTTTCCGAAGGTGATATTGTTGAATCAGATTTTGTACCTGTGGTGGATGCGGCGATTACAGCAGGAGGGATGTTTTACACCGATGAACGGGGTAGAGCAGTTTTTATCCTTGAAACAGAACCTCCGTTGGTTGTTTCTTCGGGAAATGATGCCGTTTTAATTGCAAAAAAATTAACAACCGGAATCAATTTTGAAGCGCAATCTCGACTCAGTATTTATCCTAACCCGGCTGAAAATGAGTTGATTGTTGATAGAATCAAAGCTGACGGAGCTGTAACGTCTGCAATTCAGCTATACACGCCCGGCGGCCAAATGGTTTTGAATAAAGCGGTTGACCATCCTACGCATCGGCTTAACCTTTCTTTGTTGTCACCGGGAGTTTATTTTCTGAGGGTAATTCAGGGTGAAAAGGCAGAAACACACAAAATCATCAAAAAATGAAGCGGTTGAGGTTTTTGTTGTTCGGTTTATTTTTATTGATTTCCGGAATGGCCGGAAGTCAGAATTTTCCGGATACTGTTCAGATTAAAGAAATCCGGGTGCTGGCCAAACGAAAAGTGGAAGAAGCGGGGTTGAAAATTACACGTCCCGACTCGTTGCAGCGCGCTTCATCATTAACCACCGATCTTTCGGAATTAATTTCAGAATATTCACCGGTATTTATCAAGTCATACGGGAGAGGATCGGCGGCAACGGCCAGTTTTCGCGGAACTGCTGCTACCCACACACAGGTTTTGTGGAACGGGATGAACCTCAATTCGCCGATGCGCGGAATTGCTGATTTGTCGCTGCTCCCGGTGTTTTTTACCGACGAAGTTTACCTGTTGCACGGCGGAAGTTCCATGACCAAAGGAAGCGGCGCCCTCGGCGGCAGTATCCATCTCGAAAATACACCCGACTGGAGTTCTGCATTCAACATCGAAGGATTGGCCGAAACCGGCTCTTTTCATTCACGAAAGGGATTTTTGAAACTGCAGCTTGGCGGAAGGCAGTTTCAGTCTTCCACCCGAATTTTTTACGATTCTTCCAGGAACGACTTTCCTTTTTACAATTCGGGAGTAATTCCGCATAAAACTGATACCCTTGAAAATGCTGCGTACCGGAAAACCGGAGTTCTTCAGGAATTTTACATCAGGCATTTAAACGATCAGGTTTCGGGGCTGCGGTTGTGGTTTCAGCAAAGCGACCGCGACCTGCCGCAATTGATGTCGTACCAGGGCAGCCAACGCGAAGAATTTCAGAAAGATGAACAGTTCAGGGTGCAATACGACTGGAAAAAATATTCCGATGCGTTGAATGTTCATTTTTTTTCGGGATTGAATACCGCAAAACTGGATTATTACCGTGCTACGCCTGCCTTTCAGTTTGTGAATGAGGATTCGCGGAGCGCCGAAACCGGGTGGATGAACCATCTGCGTATTTTCAGGAAATTTGATGAAAAAACGTATGCTACCTTCAGCCTCGATGCCAACTACCACCAGGTGAAAACAACCGACAACGAAACGGGCATTGGATATAAAAAAGATCGGTTGGAAACCAGTCTGTTACTGAACCTGCATTTTAAACCAACCGACCGGTTTGCAGCTTTTATTTTAATGCGCTCGGAAAACTACGATAAACAGGTGGTTCCGCTGATTCCTTCTGCCGGAGTGGAATGGCAGGTGCTGCGAACTTTACCGGTTGTTTTGCGCTCCAATCTTGCGCGCAACTACCATAAACCTACGTTAAACGATTTGTACTGGCTCCCCGGCGGAAACCCGGACCTTTTGCCCGAGGACGGTTACACCGCCGATGTTTCGTTTGCCGGCGATTTTGTTATTGGAAAAACAGTTTTTAGCCCCGAAATTACCGGGTTTATTTCGAAAGTTGAAAACTGGATTACCTGGCAGCCTGCGGCAAATGGCGCTTATTACTGGGAAGCCGCCAATGTGAAAGATGTGTTGTCGCGTGGTTTGGAGTACCAGTTTACAGCAGCGCATAACTGGAAAAAAATCCGGTTTCGCTCCGGCGGAAATTATGCATTAACCGCCACTTCAAATATGAATGCTGTGCGTTCGGCAGACGAGTCGCGCGGTAAACAACTCGTTTATATTCCGAAACATAAAGGCGGGTTTTACGCAAGTGCCTCCTGGAAAAAATTCACATTGAAATATGATTTGAATGGAGTGGGGAAGCGATTTACCAAATCGAGCAACCGGGAATCCGATTTCGAACAGGTGCTGAATCCCTACTGGCTCAGTAAACTTTCACTGGACAAACAAATTCAGCTGGAAGTTTTCTCGGTCAACCTGAAACTGTTGGTGGACAACCTGTTCGATCAGAACTACCAAAGCATTTTATGGCGGCCCGCGCCCGGGCGTTTTTACACTTTTTCGGTAGCATTAAAATACAGGAAACCATGAAATATACGCTGAAAATATTGCTTCTCCTCGCAATGGCGTGGTCGTGCACCGACGAGCCTGTTGAAACGGTTTATTTCGACCTCGATGCTGAAAACGGAATTTTTATTGCCTGCGAAGGAAATTTTATGTATGGAAACGGCTCGCTTTCGTTTTACCATCCCGAAACAAAAAAGGTGACCAACCAGCTTTTTTATGCCCGCAACAATGCGCCGCTGGGCGATGTGGTGCAATCGCTGGCAGTAAAGGATAATTTGTTGTTTATCGTGGTCAACAACTCCGGTAAAATTGTTGTTGCCGATGTTCGGACTGTAGAGTTTTGGGGAGTAGTATCAGGACTTACGTCGCCGCGCTATATTCATTTTGTTTCTGAAGAAAAAGCCTATGTTTCCGATCTGTATGCCAGTCATATTACCATTTTCAATCCTGAAACGTTGGAAATTACCGGAACAATTGATTTGGCGGGCCATACCTCGGAGCAAATGCGCCAAATTGGGAAATACGCTTTTGTTTCTCACTGGCTGAATGGCGAACATATTCTGGTTATCAATACAGAAACAGATGAACTGGTTGATTCGGTAAAAGTTCCTGCGCAGCCCAAAGATATGGAGGTGGATAAAAATGGCAAACTCTGGGCACTTTGCGGCGGAAGTTATCAAAATATTGATGTGGATGAAAGTCCTTCGGCGCTGGTTCGCATCGATCCGGAAACGCAAACTATCGAACAGATTTACCGGTTTAACGAAGGAATGTTTTCATCGAGCCTGGAAATGAGTGCTGCCGGAGATACCCTGTTTTTTTTGAACAACGGTATTTATAAAATGGCCGTTGACAGTCGTCATTTGCCCGATTCAGCTTTTGTTCCGGAAAAAGAAAAACTGTTTTACCGGGTGGCGGTTGACCCTGCGAAGCGTGAAATTTATGTTGCCGACGCCATCGATTACACCCAGGATGCGGTGGTTTACCGTTATTCGCAAAACGGAATACTGAAAGATTCTTTTAAAGTTGGGATAAACCCTTCCGACATTATATTCCCTTAAAAAAATGATTGTTTCACTACAAAAAATTTACAATGAAAAATTATTACCTGATTTTGGTGCTGTGCTCAGCCCTCTTCTCTGCAAAAGCTCAGCAAGTTACATCATTCGATGATGTGGAGTTAGAACCTGGTTCGTTTTACAACGGTTCCGACGGGGCCGGTGGTTTTACCAGCGGTGGTTTTTGGTTCCCAAACGATTATAATACCGATTGGGGGAGCTGGAGCGGATTTTCGGTTTCAAATACGAAAGATACGATTACCGCCGGGTACGAAAACCAGTACAGTGCCATAACGGGTGGCGGATCTTCAACGTCTGAAAATTATGCAGTGGTTTACTGGCCGGGTGAATTAAAAATGGAATTTGATTCAGCAGTGGAAATCACGGGTTTCGAAGTTACCAATTCAACGCTGGCCTACCTGACCATGCGCGATGGTGACAGCAATGGCTTTTCAAAAAAGTTTGGCGGAACTGACGGAACCGATCCCGATTACCTCAAACTGCTGGTGTGGGGAACCGATTCGCTGGGAAATACTACTGACACTGTGGAGTTTTATCTCGCTGATTATAGATATGACAATCCTGAGGAAGATTATTTGATAAACTCATGGGAATGGGTGGATTTAACCAGCCTGGGAGCTGTGAAAAAATTGCATTTTGGCATGGAATCATCTGATACCGGCGACTATGGTATAAACACACCCACCTATTTTTGCATCGATAACTTCACGGCGGGTAAACTCACTTCTTCTTTCGATCCGGTTGCAGTTAATAAAACAGAACTTTTGGTTTATCCCAATCCGGTGAAAGATGAATTTTTTGTCGAATTTCCTGAAAAAGCAAAAAAAATTAGTGTTGCCGATAATTCCGGAAGAATTTTATATAGACAGATGATATCCGGACAGCAAAAAATGAAAATTTATGCGCTAAAAGGCCTTGGTTCAGGAGTTTATTTTTTGAAAGTCGAAACGGAATCGGGAATAATTACGCGAAAAATTCTTAAAAACTGAATTTAATCTTAAAAAACCGCAATCATTTTGTCTGAATTTTTGTTTAAGAAAGCATAAAAAGACAAAATGGTATTTTGTTCTGTCTGATAAAAACCGTTAATTTGCAATTCATTAAAAAACGAGAAATTATGCTGGAAATTTCAAAACATTCCATGGTTACCTTGACTTACGATTTAAGGATAGACGACGATCAGGGAGAAGTTGTAGAACAGGCAACAACTGACCGGCCATTACAGTTTTTATATGGTGCAGGGACCATGTTGCCTAAATTCGAATCACATTTGGCCGGGTTAAAGGAGGGAGAGCCTTTTGAAATCAGGTTGTCGAAAAACGATGCCTACGGCGATGTGAACGAAGATGCCATTGTTGAGTTGCCAAAAAACGTTTTTTTGGTTGACGGAAAGTTCGACGATGAACTTATTGCTGTCGGAAACTCTGTTCCGATGATGAGCAGTAACGGACAAAGGCTGAACGGCCTGGTACTCGAAATAAATGACGAAGCCGTAAAGATGGATTTTAATCATCCTCTGGCCGGTGAAGATTTATACTTTGCCGGAAAAGTTGTCGAAGTGCGCGAACCATCCGAGGAGGAACTTGCCCAGGTTCTTTCCGGCGGTGGTTGCGGATGCGGCAGCGGTGGTTGCAGCGACGACGGGTGTGGTTCCGATCACGACCATAACCATGGCTGTGGTTGCGGCAGTTAATAAGATTTTGATTATTAGTTCAAAATATTTAAATTAACCCCGTTTTCTTACTGAAAATCAAAGAAAACGGGGTTTTTTGCACTATGAATACGTTTGGAAAAATATTTCGGTTAACTTCATTTGGCGAGTCGCATGGTCGCGGAATAGGTGGAATAATTGATGGCTGTCCGGCCGCGATGGAGCTCGATATTGAATTGATTCAGAACGATTTGGCACGCCGCAGACCCGGCCAGTCGAAAATTACAACCCAACGCAAAGAGCCCGACCAGGTCGAGTTCCTTTCCGGAGTTTTCGAGGGGAAAACCCAGGGAACACCTATCGCTTTTGCCATTTGGAATAAAGATCAGCACTCCAACGATTACAATAATTTAAAAGATGTATTCCGCCCGTCACATGCCGATTATACCTACATCAAAAAATACGGGACCCGCGATCATCGTGGCGGCGGACGTTCATCGGCGCGCGAAACCATAGCCCGTGTTGTTGCGGGCGCTATAGCCAAACAATTATTGGCTGAACCGGGTGTTTCCATTCAGGCATTTGTTTCCCGGGTGGGCGAAGTTAAATTACAAAAACCTTACACCGAACTCGACCTTTCAAAAACCGAAGATAATCTGGTGCGCTGCCCCGATGCTGAAACTGCTGAAAAAATGATTGGCCGCATTGAAGCGGCAGCCAAAGATCGCGATACTGTTGGCGGCGTTATTACCTGCGTGGTAAAAGGTGTTCCAGCTGGATGGGGCGAACCGGTTTTTAATAAACTGCATGCCGACCTCGGTTTTGCGATGCTCGGTATTAATGCAGTAAAAGGGTTTGAATACGGATCGGGTTTTGAAGGAACCCAACTTTCAGGTTCGCAGCATAACGATGTGTTTATTCGCACCGAATCGGGTATTCGCACAAAAACCAACCACTCCGGAGGTATTCAGGGAGGTATCTCAAACGGGGAGGATATTTATTTTAATGTGGCCTTTAAACCCATTGCCACCCTGCTGAAAGAACAACAAACCGTAGATAAAAACAGCGAAGAGACGACAATAAACCCCAAAGGAAGGCACGACCCTTGTGTATTACCTCGCGCTGTGCCCATTGTGGAGGCGATGGCTGCGCTGGTTTTAGCCGATCATTATTTGTTGAGTAAACTTAATTCGATGTAATATGCCCAGAAGAAAAAGAAACAGAAGAATTCAGGTACCCCCCGTGATTAAAGGTATGTCGGTTTATGGCGTTCGTGGCCGTAAATCCAACGAAGTTATCCTTCGCCTTGAAGAGTACGAGGCTATTCGGTTACTCGATTACCAAAATCTTACCCAGGAGCAGGCCGCTGTGCATATGGACGTGTCGAGGCCCACGCTAACCCGTATTTACGAGGAAGCCAGGAATAAAGTGGCCACAGCATTTGTCGAGGGGCGCGATATTATCTTTAAGGGAGGTGATATCTATTTCGAAGATAACTGGTTTAAATGCAATTCCTGTCAGGCCAGTTTTAACGATTATCACGAAAAGAGTCCGAAATGCCCGGTTTGCAGTTCCGATGATGTGATAACACTTAATGAGTTTTATTCCGGTTAGCCGGTGAAATTTTTGTTTTCTTTTCCGGGAAATGGTTAAAATGTGGCTGTAGTAAAAAGCCACCGGGCCATTACCCGGTGGCATCCATCTAAGTTGTGATAAAACCAGAGCCCATTGCACTTAGTTGATACAAGTTAAAAAAATTGCGTCACGTGGCAATGGGTTTTTTTCGTAATCTTTGTTCAAATTCCCTGATTCTCTTTTTATTTTATGGTTTATAACATGGTTTGGTTGAAGGGTAAATTCTATATTTGCGGGCAAAAATTATTAGACCGCGAAATATTTTGTTAAACTTTTGAGGGAATACAACAGATGAAAATACGCAGGCTTTTAAGGATACTGCACCGCGATTTGGGCTATTTTATTGTGGGGATGACCATTGTTTACTCACTTTCAGGAATTTTTTTAAATCACCGGCACGATTTTAATCCCGATTATAAAATATATATTGTTGATTTTCAAACTGAAATCCGCTCCGATACAGAAGTTGATGAAAGTATGCTGAAACGTATTCTTGAAGAACTTGATAAAAGTATTGTGTTTAAAAAACATTACATCACTAACCAGGGAAATATAAAAATTTTTATTGAAAACGGAGAAGTGGTAATTAATCCGGCTACCGGAAACGGTACCATGAATTACCTGCAGCGACGTCCCGTTATTTTCGAAATGAATAAATTACACAAAGCTTCTATCGGTACACTTTGGAAATGGACAAGCGACGGAATGGCTGTTATACTGCTGTTTGTCGCTGTTTCGGGTCTTTTTCTGCTGAAGGGAAAACGTGGTTTTGGTCGCTGGGGATGGTGGTGGACGATTGCCGGAATAATTGTGCCTTTATTTTTTGCAATATTGTATATTTGAATTGAAAAAACAAAAAAACCGAAAAATGAAACGAATTGCCTTATTCGCTTTAATTGCAGCAATTTCTTTTAGCTGCGGAAGTCAGAAGAGCCAGAAGGAAAATTCCGGCGAAAATAGTGAAAAAGCTGCGGTGGTTTATTCCGTAGATGAATTGTATGCCAATGCTTCCGATTTGGTTGGCAAAGAAGTTACTGTGAAAGGAACGGTAATGCATGTTTGCAAACAGGGTGGCGGCCGCTGCTTTTTAATGGGCAGCAACGAAGATTTTAACATTCGGATTGAAGCCGGTGAAAAAATTGGCGCATTCAGTCAGGAGCAAATGGGAAGTGATTTGACCATAACCGGAATTTTTAAGGAGGTAAAAACCGAAGCCGATGCGCATAATCCAGCCCGGGAACATGGTGGAGAAGCTCACGTTCACGATGAAGAAGCCGAAGAAGCTCACCGTATCATTATTCAGGCCGAAGAAAAAACTGAAACAGTCTATTTTATGGAAGGCCTGACTATTGTGAAGGAAGACATTTAGTGAGTCAATACTTTATTTTTCTGCCGGAATAAAATCCAACGAAACCGAGTTGACGCAGTGCCGTGTGTTTTTCTGCGTAAAACCTTCGCCATAAAACACATGGCCCAGGTGTCCGCCGCAATTGTTGCAGGTAATTTCAGTCCGGCGACCGTCGGCATCTAACGTTTTGGACACTGCGCCCTCAATTTCATCATCGAAACTTGGCCAGCCGCAGTTGGATTCAAATTTGTCCGATGATTTATATAACGCAGCACCGCAACGTTTGCAAACATAAGTGCCTTTTGCTTTGTGGTTATTGTATTCTCCGGTAAACGGGCGTTCGGTCCCTTTATGGATAATTACATATTCTTCAAAATCGGTTAACTTCCTGTATTCATTCATTTTCCCGTCCTCCTTTAATTCAGACTTTGCCT
>CAZXHP010000024.1:0-1511 GCA_964639655.1 uncultured Mariniphaga sp. | reverse complement strand
AAAATCAAACCTCCCTAATTCCTATCCCCGGCCTGTCAACCAACGAAATTTTTCCATCCACAATTTTTACGCCTTCGTACGGGTCGTTTGAAATGAGCAGGTTGCCGTCCAGATCGGCCCATTCTGCTTGTGGGGCAAGTTGGGCGGCTGCTGAAATGGCGCACGAAGTTTCGGTCATGCAGCCAATCATCACCCGCAGGTGATTTGCGTGGGCCAGGTTCATCATTTTGTGGGCCTCACGCATGCCGGTACATTTCATCAGTTTAATGTTGATGCCCGAATAAACACCCACTGCCTCCTGCACATCACACAACCGCTGAATGGCCTCGTCGCCGATAATGGGCAGTGGTGAATGTTCTGTCAGCCAGGCGTGGTCGTCTTTGTGGTCTTTGGGAAGTGGCTGTTCGACAAACTCAACACCTTTTTCTTTCAGCCAGTGCACCATTTCCAGCGCTTCCTCCTTGTTTTCCCAGCCCTGGTTCACATCCACGCAAAGCGGCTTGTTTATTGCCGAACGGATGGTTTCAACCATTTCTTTGTCGTTGGGGCCGCCCAGTTTTACTTTCAGAATTTTGTAAGGAGCAGCTTCTTCCACTTTTTGTTTCACCACATCCGGTTCATCTATTCCGATGGTGAACGAAGTATTGGGCGTATTTTCCGGCGAATAACCCCAGATTTTATACCACGGTTGCCCCATGATTTTCCCCACCAAATCGTGGAGGGCGATATCGACCGAAGCTTTGGCTGCCGTGTTTCCTGGTGCTGCTTCGTCCACGTATTCCAGGATTTCCTCCATACGAAACGGATCGGTGAACTGGGTCAGATTAAGCGCCGTTAAAAACCGGGCTGCCGTTTTTTGCGATTCTCCCAGATAAGGAGGCATGGAGGCCTCGCCATAACCGGTAAATCCGTCACATTCAATTTTGGTCAGTATTACCGGAGTGGTGGTTCTTGAACTGCTGGCCAGCGTAAACACGTGTTTCAACTGCAAATCGTAGGGTTCAAACGTCAGTTTTAAACCCGGTGTCGGAAATCTTCCTTTCATATTTGAATAAGTTAAACGGGGCAGTGCCAAACCACCCGCTGTAAAGAGAGCTGTATTTTTTATAAAATTTCTTCTGTCAGTCCTCATTTTCTTTAAACTCGAAACGTTAAACTTTTAACTTCTTCAGTACCACGGGTGCTCTTTCACCCACTGAATTCCTTCTGTTCCTTCCGAACCGATAACCCGCCGGGCCCTGATGAACGTATTTTTCCGGTGTTCCGAAAATAGTTCACTTCGGGGATTAAAACTGTTTTCCTCCACTTTTCCGGCAGCGTGAATATACTCCGTTTTTCCCAGCGAAATGGCCACGTGGGTAATCCGTTCCGGTTGTTCCTCGCTGGATTTCTGTCCAAAGAAAAGCAAATCGCCGGGCTGAACGTTTTCAAACGAATCGCCCGGATTTACCGGCTGTCCGTGCCGTACCTGCAACGAAGCATCGCGGGCGAGAATGATTCCGTGCATAAAA
>CAZXHP010000023.1:28262-29710 GCA_964639655.1 uncultured Mariniphaga sp. | reverse complement strand
TTTGTTCCACCAACCCCCGGCCCCATTGCGGCCGCCGGTAACCTGGGCCTCGATGACCAGTTGGGAATGGTTATTCTATTCGGAGCAGCAGTAGCTTTGATCGCTCTTCTTGCCGGCTATTTCTGGGCATCGTTTGCCGGGAAAAAATACACCACCAACGAAGACACCGAAACATTTACCCAAAATATTTCTGAAAACATAAAACTTCCGTCTGCAACCAAATCATTATTGCCAATTTTAATCCCAATACTTCTCATTGCTTTGCGCTCAATAGCAACTTATCCGGCCAAACCTTTCGGCACCGGGTTCTTTTATGCCTTTCTCGACTTTACCGGCCAACCGGTAAATGCTTTGCTTATTGGTTTTTTGCTTTCGTTTTTGCTTTTCCCGAAGTTGAACAAAGAAACCCTTACCGGGTGGATTGGCGACGGAATCAGCGCAGCCGCACCTATTTTGCTTATTACCGGGGCCGGTGGAGCGTTTGGTACCATTCTGAAAGAAACCCAAATCGGCGAAACCATCGGGAATATGCTGGCCGGTTATCAACTGGGTATTTTCCTGCCGTTTATTATTGCAGCAGCTTTTAAAACCGCACAGGGTTCTTCCACTGTGGCTTTGGTGGCTACATCGGCGCTCATTGCACCGTTACTTTCCACTATCGGGCTCGACTCGCTCTACGGAAAAGTCCTGGCGGTGATGGCAACCGGCGCCGGCGCCATGACCATCTCCCACGCCAACGACAGCTTTTTCTGGGTGGTAACCCAATTTTCAGGTATGGATGTGAAAACCGGATACAAAACCCACACAATTGCCACATTAATTCAGGGAATTACAGCCATTGTGTTTATATTTATGCTCAGTTTAATTTTTAAATAAGTTTATCAAAAATCTAAATCACTAATCATGAATGCTTTTACTTTTTTCCCAATTGTTATCATCCTTTTCTACCTGGCCGTTATCATCGGCATTCTTTACCTCATTTACACCTGGGTAAACAAATTTATTTCACTCAAACAGGAACAAAACGAGCTGTTGAAGGAAATTATACGGAAAATGGAAAAATGAGAGTAAAAAGCGCCATACAGTATATGACGCTTTTACACCTGTAAAAATCGCTTCAAATTTATTCAAGCGCAGTTTCGGGTCCTATTTTACCTGCAACCTGGTAAATGGTTGTAATCTGAAATCCCCCAATTTCAGCATGTTTCCTCAGTTTGTCTTCGTTTTCAGCCCTGAACACACAAAATACTTTGTTATCTGCAACATAACTGTGCAACCACTGAATACCGGTTCCAATTTCATCGACTACTTTACAGGAATGTTGGGAAACAGCTTTTAAATCTTCCGGAGTTAACTTGCCGGCTCCGGGAACGTCCCGTTCAATAACATAAAGGTTCATCTTCGATTCATTTTCAGGAAAATTTACCTTCTCAGTTTTGTCATTCTGC
>CAZXHP010000023.1:5196-28162 GCA_964639655.1 uncultured Mariniphaga sp. | reverse complement strand
GCCTCCCTTCCTTCATACTTACTGATTTGTTCACGGATGATGCTATGGTGAATTTTCAGAAGTTCATTTGCTTTCTGCTTACCCAGCTTTTGTATTAACAAACGTTCATCCATCGTCTCCGTTACCATAATAATTCGGAATGCCGGTTCGTTAAAAACGCGCAGTTTCGGATTTTCCGGTTCAAAGTACCCTTCCGGATCTTTTATTCTTCCTAAAAATGCTTCCACCACCCGGCTGTTCACCGGAATAATTTCGTTGGGGATGAGGCCGTGCGTATTTTTATGCAACTGAATAACGGATTCTTCATCAGGCGCATCAAACAAACAAAACCCGGTTCCTTCGTCTCTATCAAACCAGTAAGTCATAGCTCTGCACCCGAACTTTTCCTGATTTTCTACATCCAGGGCATGGGCTTTTGCAACTTCCACCGGTTTAATTCCGGGCGCAATATGTAAATCCATAAATATTGCCATAGCATTACTCTTTTAATTTTCAGTAATATAAATCAAATTTTGAATACAACCTGTAACATTTGGTTCATAAAATGGCAGAAATGGTTCGTGGTTTTTACCAAAAATCGAAACCGGAATTCTGCGGGTTCAAATTTCACCGGCCAAAATGGATATCCTTGTATTAATTAAAACCATAAACAAAGGTTTAGATACATTGATTTACTTCCTTGTAACCCTCGCCAAAAATTCCCTCAATTTTTTTTTTTTTGCCAGCAGACAAACTTGTTTTTAAGATAAAAATACCTTAAATTGCTTAACGTTTAATTTCAAACGAAATGCAAACATTCTGTTCACGACGTATAAATTATTAATGAAATGTTCGTAAATTGTATCAGCATTTTAGCATATATCCATCCCGGTTGGCGTAAAATCAGTCAGTTTCGGTACACTTTTATCAATAATTAAATTTTATAATAAATGAACCATTAAACTCAAAAAAACTATGGAAGATCTTTTAAAAATTGCATTTAAAGAATTGGGGAATGAAGAAATTGAGGGGAGTCAACACAATCCCGAAATTCTGAAATACGCCAGCGAAACGGGAATAAAAGGAATAACGAGTGATGAAATTCCCTGGTGCAGTACCTTTATCAACTGGGTGGCCAAAGAAGCTGGTCTGCAATATTCAGGAAAGGCGAACGCCCGCTCATGGTTAAACATAGGTACCCGGGTAAATTCGCCCGAACCCGGAGATATCGTGGTTTTCTGGCGCGAAAGTCCTGAATCATGGAAAGGCCACGTGGGTATTTTTCTTGGGGTTTCAACCGACAAAAAAAGGGTATATTGTTTGGGAGGAAACCAGGGAAACCGGGTTTCCGTTTCGGCCTACCGGCTATCCACTGTGCTGGCTTTCCAGCGTTTGGCGCCGGTAAAAAAACTTGAAATTCCCGAGCCTACATTAAAAATTGGGAGCCGCGGACAAGCAGTAGTTGCCCTTCAGGACGCCTTAAAACTTTTAAATATCGACGTTGGTACATCCGATGGCGCTTTCGGCCCAAAAACCGAAGCCGGCGTTAAAGAACTGCAAACCCGAATGCCAAATCTGGTTATCGATGGAATATACAATGCAACAACCCGCGATTTACTGGAGTCTCAATTCCAGGCTTAAAATAATTTAACCATTAAACAATAATTACCATGGCAAAAAAAATTTCTGAATTAAATGAAACCGATTTTGGAAACCTGATGAATGATTTTTATGCTGAACCCAGCCTTCGCAGTAAACTAACCCATGATGAAATAAAAAATCTGGCGGAAAAGTTAAACGGAAAGATAAACATTCCAATTATTGGTGAAACCGGAGAAGAGAAAATCTTCATCAAAATCATCCTTAAAATCGACAACTTTTTGTACGATAACATGCCCAACGAATTTTACGACCTCATTCGTCATTCAGAAAACGGAATAGACGAAAAAGAAGCTAAAGTATTGGTAAACAGATTAACAAAACTGGCCAACAAAAAAATTAATCTGCCTTTTATTTCGGAAAAAACGGAAGAGAAAATCTTTCGTTTCATTATTGGCTTAATTGTAAAAGCAGCTAAGAAAAACACCGATTTAGAAAGAGTTAGCGCCGAACTGGAAGGAATGGCAATTCCTGAAAGCAAAAAGGAACTGAAAAAAATTGTTGAAGGCTGACTTCCGGTTCCAACAATAATCGGAAGAATCAACGTCCGGTTTCCACGAATTGGTTATTTTTGAGCGATGGGTATTTATGAAGTACTCATCGTTTTTTATAAATAAAAAAATGAATAAGTCAACTTTTAATATCGCCATTTTGGGTTGTGGTAAAGTAGCACACCTTCATGCACAGGCTATCCTGAATTTACCGAATGCCCACCTGACTGCTGTTTGGAGCCGGTCTAAAAAATCTGCAGTTGATTTTGCACAACACTACCAAACGAAACCTTTCGAAACCGTTTCTGAAATGGTAAAAAACGCACAAATTGATGTGGCAATTGTTTGCACCCCCCACCCTTTTCACCGTGAACCGGCCATTGAAGCGGCCCGGGCCGGAGCAAATATTCTGGTTGAAAAACCGCTGGCATCCACACTCGAAGATGCAGACGCCATTATTGAAGCCTGCAAAAGTGCAGGAGTGAAATTGGGAATAATCAGCCAGCGTCGCTGGTACGCGCCGGTTATGCGAATAAAAAAAGCGATTGAAGCCGGCAAAATCGGCCGGCCGGTTTTCGGAACCGTTAACATGTTGGGTTGGCGCGATAAAACTTATTACGACGCTGATGCCTGGCGGGGAACCTGGAAAATGGAAGGCGGCGGAGTATTGGTAAACCAGGCGCCGCATCAGCTCGATTTGCTGTTGTGGTACATGGGCGAAATCGATGAAGTTTACGGTTTGTGGAAAAACCTGAACCATCCTTACATTGAAGTGGAAGATACTGCCGTGGCCATTGTAAAATTTAAAAACGGCGGAATCGGGAATATTATCGTCAGCAATTCACAAAAGCCCGGAATTTACGGGAAAGTACATGTGCACGGTGAAAACGGTGCATCGGTGGGTGTGCAAACCGACGGCGGGGCCATGTTTGTGGCCGGCATGTCAACCGTGCTCGAACCCCCGGTAAATGATCTGTGGACTGTTCCGGGCGAGGAAAAACTGAAAACAAAATGGGTTAAAAAAGATACGGAATTGTTCAACTCCATTGACCCGACCATATTTTACATGGAACGACAGATTGAGGATTTTCTGGAAGCGCTGAAAACAGAAAGAGAACCGCTGGTTACCGGCGAAGACGGACGCCGAACCGTGGAACTTTTCACAGCCATTTACCGATCGACGCGCGACAACCGTCCGGTAAAATTTCCGCTGAAACCTGAAAACAAGAGCGATATGGACGGACGTCTTCCGAATTCATCAACCCAAAGAAAATGAAAAATTCGCTGGTGAGTGTTATTGTTCCGTGCTACAATCACGGGAAATTTCTGGAAGAATCGGTACGGTCGGTTCAGGAATCAATCTGGCAACCTATTGAAATTATTATTGTAAACGACGGTTCAGACGATAATTCGGAAGAAGTGGCAAAGAAGCTGGTTAACCGGCATAAAAATGTAAGGTACCTGTATCAGCAAAACGCCGGTCCCTCTGTTGCCCGGAATAACGGCATTCTGGCTGCAAATGGTGAAATTATTTTGCCCCTCGATGCAGACGATTTGATTTCTCCCCAATATATCGAGGCTGCTGTAAAAGAATTCGATAAAGACCCGGAACTGAAGGTCGTTTACTGCGAAGCTGAAAAATTTGGCGCCAAATCAGGAAACTGGAAATTGGATGAATTTTCCCCGGATAAACTGGCTTATAAAAATATGATTTTTGTATCGGCCCTGTTTAAAAAATCCGACTGGAAAAAAGCAGGCGGGTTTTCAGAAGAAATGACCTGGGGTTTCGAAGACTGGGAATTCTGGATTTCGCTGCTAAAAACCGGAGGGAAGGTAAAAAAACTTCCCATTACCGGATTTTATTACCGAATCAGTCAAAACTCGCGGCGCAAACGTGTCGATAACACCGGAAGAAAAAAAACAGTGGATTTTATCAATAAAAAACACTCCGAATTTATTCGTGCACAGCTTGGCGGCCCCTTGCGCTACCAAAAATCCCTGTCGAAACTGATCAACCGGTTTTGGAAAAAATAGCAGGATTACAATCCGATATATTTTAAAAATTCTTCTCTAACCAATTTGTCCTTAAACCTTCCGCAATATTCAGCAGTTACTGTTGTGCTGCTTTCGTCTCCAATCCCGCGGCACGAAACGCACATGTGTTTAGCATCGATAAGAACGGCAACATCTTCGGTTTTCAGCACTTTTTTCAGTTCATTGGCAATCTGTACGGTTAGTCTTTCCTGTACCTGCGGCCGGCGGGCAAAATAGTCCACTATGCGGTTAATTTTGCTCAATCCAATTACCTCGCCGCTTGAAATGTAAGCGACGTGTGCTTTTCCCACAATGGGCAGGAAATGGTGTTCGCAAAACGAATTCATGCTAATATCCCGCTCCAGCAGCATCTCGTTGTATTTAAACTTATTTTCAAATACCGAAACTTTGGGTTTGTTGGCGGGATTCAGCCCGTAAAAAATTTCTTTCACAAACATTTTGGCCACCCGGTGTGGCGTTCCCTGCAGGCTGTCGTCGGTTAAATCGAGCCCGATGGTTTCCATAATATTGCGGAACTTATCTTCGATTAACGCTATTTTTTCATCATCCGATTTTTCAAATGCATCATACCGCAAAGGTGTTTCGGCTGATGTTCCCACATGGTGATCACCCATTGTTTCAAACCCGTTCGTTTTTTCATAGGAATGTCCGTTTCCGTTTACTCTCGTTTTTCCGTTTCCGTTTAATGGTTTAAGCATCAAATCTTCTTTCATGTTTTTCAATTTAACAGCTTCAGTATTCTTGTTCGATTTCCTTTTTCACGAATACAAAACATTCAAAACACAACTTTGTTTAAATTTACCTAAAACACAAATAAACAAAATCCCTCACGTCAAATTTATTATGACCAAACTCACATTCTTATTTTTTAAAACATATTGAATTTCATTTTATTCATGTAATTTAGTAACAAAAGCAAAAATCATGGGTAACGCATTACTTGAATATTTGGCAAAACGGATGGGTGACCAAAAGGCGTACACCAATCCGAACAATTTTCCGGGACCGCTGATTACTATTTCGCGTGAGACAGGATGTAACGGAGTAAAACTGGCGCATAAAATAGCAGCCAAACTGAACCACCGTCATTTGGGCCCCGACTGGAAAGTACTGAGCAAGGAGGTATTTTTTCAAAGCGCGAAAGAACTCGACATGGAACCCGAAAAGGTAAAACGCGTGTTCAAATCCTCAAGCAATTACACTTTTAATGACATCCTAAACGCTTTTGGAACCAAAAAATTCAAAAGCGAAAAGAAGGTCGTAAAAACAGTAAACGAAGTCATCCGCACTTTTGCGGAAGAGGGTTTCTGTATAATCGTGGGACGGGCAGCCCATATCATTGCCCACGACATTGAAAATGCGCTGCATCTCCGTTTTGTGGCGCCGCTTGAATACCGCATTAAAACCATAATAGACAACAACCACCTTAACCGGGAAGAGGCCATAGAATTTATTCTAAAAGTTGAAAAGGAAAGAAAGGTTTTCCGCAAAGCGATACGGCAGGAATCACCTGAAAATGATCTTTTCGACCTTTGCATAAACAGGGCCTCATTTACCGACGAAGAAGCAATAGACCTCATTGAAATTGCAGCAGAAAAGAAGAATATTTTTAAAGACTACGGCAAACAAATCGATTTTTATTAGAAAAGTGCCGATGATTGCCGAACTCCTTTTTTCAGGCCAAAACCTGTCCAGTCGATTTCTTCAATGAAGGGTTCAAAACAATTGACGCTGCCGTAAAGGAAATCAGTGTCTCTGCCTGGTGCCTCGTGGCACATCATAGGATGCATCGTTTCGATGCACTTTTGTAAACCGATATTTTTTGTGGCCTCCTGCGCATGGTTACCCCACAAAAACCAGGTAGCCTGCGGAGCATTTTGCTGAATAAATGTGAGCAGTTTACCGGTAAATTCCGCCCAGTGTTTCTGGTGACTGCCGGGCTTTCCGGGTTCGCAGGTAAATGAAGTGTTTAACAGCAATACACCCTGTTTTTCCCAGTGGGCGAAAAGTTCTCCCGGAGGCAAAACCGGAAACTCATTGTCCAGCTTTTCTTTTAAGCGGCTAAATTTGATAACTTCTCCGGTGTAAGCTTTATAAACCGCCCGCAGTATATTTTTAAGCGAAATGTTTTTGAAGGGTTGATTCCATGATTTCAGGTTACCCACCTCGAAAGCCCGGCCTGTTGCAGCCCCGGGTTGCGGATAAGGGTCCTGCCCCAAAATGACTATTTTTAAGGTGGAAAGCGGGAATGACAAAAACCGCAAAACCTTATCTTCGGCAGGAGTAAATCCACTCTTTTTTACTTCCGCTTCAATTTTAAAAACCAGCGACCGGTTTTCTTCGGTTAAAAACGAAAACCAGTCGCTGTGAACGTTTTGCGCTTTTAAAAAGAGGGAATCTTTCATAAAAATCAGCCTGTAATCTTTTCGGGTAACCCTTTTACGTTTACCGGTTTCAGATGGTCGGGTTTAATTTCGAACATGTCGTTTGGTGTGAGTTTGCATTCTTCAATCATTTGAATACAATACTCCAGCCGGCCCAAATCGCGCCCTGTATTGTTGGTCCCAAAACTGAATTTTACACCGGCTTCTTTGGCCATTTTAATCATTTCGGCAGAAGGCGTTTTATAACGGGCATTGATTTCGAGTGCGATATTGTTATCGGCGAGAACTTTTATCACGCGTTCCATGCGTTCCTTTGTCCACAGTTCGGTATATTCATCCATAATCTGAGCCGGCAATACCGTAGGATTCACGTAAATATCAACCGGTTCCTGCGACATGATGGCTTCAATTTTTTCTACCATCTGGTCCATAAACTGCTGTTTGTCGTCCACCCAAACCTCTTCGGGAATCCAGATGCGGTTTCGGCGACCTTTATAATCGGTAAATGTCATGGCATCGGTAAACACGTAATCGAATCTGGCCACTGCCTCGGGCGAAAACAGGGTAATCCACTCGCGGCCCTCGGCCTGCATCCCTTTGAAAGTAGGACTCCCCTTCACTGATTCGATGTATTCATTGAGTGATTCATCATCGGTAACCGGAAAATGTAATCCGCAGTTGGGTGCAATGCCATAGTTTATTCCCAGTTTTTGTGAATTTTCCACCACGTTTTCAATGGTAAGTCCGCCTTTCAGGTGCACGTGGTAATCTACAAGCGGAAACCCGGCACGCATGAGTTTTGTAACCAGTGTATCCCACTCTTTGTCCACTTCGGGCGTTTTTCTTTCACCTTCGGGTAAAACTTTTAATTTGATGTTCCGGTAATAAGTTGTACTTCCCGGGTCATGTGCCTGCAAAGCAAAAGTTCCCCTGCTCAGTTTCAAACCTTCGCCACCTTCCGGTCGCCAGGGATCTTCCGGTTCAATGTATTCATTCACCTTTACATCGTTTACAAAAACTTCGATATGGTTTTCCACTACTTTAATACGCATGGTAAACCATTGGTTATCTTCAACCAACGGAAAATAGACATTTCGAATGTTATATACGCTGCCGGTTTTTCTTCGTTCCGGATTATTCTCATTTCCGCGGAACGAATTGTTCACCTGAATTTCGTACCCTTTTTGCGGCCAGCCTTCAGCCTGATAGCTGGTGTGAATAAAAATCCCGGAGTTGGATTTTTCCTGTGTTTTCACTTCGGTTTCGAACTCAAAATTTTTAAAATCACCTTCGTAAAAAAGATGGGCCCGTTCGCCGGAACACTTAATGGCACCGTCTTCAACAGTAAAACTTTCAGGATTTTCAGCAGATTTTTTCCAGCCGTTCAGGGTTTCGCCATCGAAAACAGCAACCCACTCGCCGGGTTGAAATTTGGACTGGCAAGCACTCAAAAACAGAGCAGCCAGAAAAAGGTAAAACATTACTGACTTTTTCATATTCTTTTTTTATCAGGTTTTAAAACGAACCTTCCCGTTCGTTCAATTCGTCGATGGACCAAAGCTAATCATTTGATTCCTCAAATTCGAATTTATCCTGCGGATTATTGCCTTTGAAGCTCAAAATAAGCAACAACAGAATAAAAAATGCCAGACCAAAACTGGCATAACTATAGCTTCCAAGCCGTGTTAAGGAAAAACTAAACAGCATCGGCCCGATGGCACTGAAAAATACGATGAGCGACATCACAAAACCGGAAATTCGCCCCAGGTTTTGCCGCCCGTAAAAGCGCGGCCAGGTAACCGTCATCAATACGTTGTACAATCCGTTGGCCATTCCGTGCCCCACAATAAAACCATAGTAGTAAATCCCGTCGTTCATTTTTGCCAGCGAATAAAGTGCAATCAGTTCGCCGGTTAGAAAAATATACAACAGGTATTTCAGTTTTATCCGGTCGCTAATCCAGCCGCCAAAAAATGAAAGCCCAACCGACATAAATGAAATGGGGATAAAAACAGCCAGTGCTTTTTCACGATCCAGCCCGGCCTGGTCGAAAATGGAAATCAGGTGAAAGGAAAAACCGGTAATATACAGGGCATAAAATGCCAGAGGCAGTGCGTAGAGCCAAAAAGGCAGCGTTTTTCTGGCCTCGGCCAGCGTAAACTGTTTAAATGGCTTTATGGTTACATTGTGTTCGCGGTGCCGGTGTTTTTCGCCGTCGGGAACCATTCCCACATCTTCGGGGTTGTCGCGGAAAAACAGAAAAGCAAACACCATAAAAACAATGCCGATTCCCAGCGCCATAATTATCCAGGCATATCGCCAGGACGTTCCCTGGATTAACCAGTCGAATGTAAGTGGCGCTATGGAGAAACCAAGCGTAATTAACACCGAAGCAATTCCGTTGGCGAAACCACGCTTTGCGATAAACCATTTCATAAGCATGTTGCGCGAAACCATGGTTAACACACCTTGCCCGGAAAAACGAAGCAGAAAAAAGAGGAAAACCATTACAGCGATGGCAAAACCGGTGTAAGCCGCCGATTCATGGTCCTTCACAAACAATTGCACCACATGGTCGGCCTGACTTAACAGCAGCAAAACAAAGGCAAGCAGCAGCGCGGCTGCAATGGCGGTCCAGCGTGCACCGTATTTGTCGTATTGTTTTCCGGCCCATGTAAGTAAAAATGAACTACCGACGGTACCAATCATATATGCACTGCTAATTTGGTCGCGACTGATATGAATGTGCCTGATTAAATAGTCGGTAAAAGTTGAAACGCCCATTGTCTGGCCCGGCGCGCTGGCCAGAACGCCAACCGTCGAGGCAATCAGAATAATCCATCCGTAAAAGAATGGTATTTTCCCGGGTTGAAATGGAAAATTATTCCAGCGTTCTTTGAATGTCATATAAAGAATTTTCTACAAAAATAGGGTTTGTTCGGCGGTTTGTCGGGTCTTTTCCTATGAAACGAACAAAAGAGCCAAAGATTAATCTTTAGGAAAGATTTTAGCGTTGTTTCTTTTTTAAAAGTTATGGATTCCTGACAACTTTCAGCGATTTAAATTGTGGTTTATATTATTTTTAGCCCTGCAAAAAAACAACGTTTAAAAAGAATTTAAAAACCGCATAAAAGTACGTTATGGCCTTTCTTTCCAAACAAAAAATGTTCAGTAAACAGTGGTTTATTGACTACACGCTTATTCTGGTGGGCTCATTTATTCTGGCAGCCGGTTTTGTTTATTTTGTAACGCCGCACAAAATTGTGCCCGGCGGGGTTTACGGCATTGCCATTGTGGTGCATTACCTTACTGCCGGTATGTTTTCTTTCTGGCCCGATGGCATTCCTATTGGTTTGTTTGGCCTTGTCCTGAACATTCCACTCACCATTGCCGGAATTAAAATTCTTGGGCCGCGGTTTGGCATTAAAACCATCATCGGATTTGTGCTTACTTCCTTATTTATTGATGGAATAACATACCTTCGACCGGTTGGCGATGCACCGTTGGTACACGATGTCCTCCTTTCGAGTGTTTTTGCCGGGGTTTTAATTGGTATCGGACTGGGCCTGATATTTAAGTCGAGGGCCACTTCCGGCGGTTCCGACATTATTGCGATGATTATCGCCAAATACACCAAACTCCAGTTGGGCAAGCTGATGATTTATGTGGATTCGGTAATTGTACTCACGGGACTTATTGCGTTCAAAGACTGGCATATTCCGCTGTATTCATGGGTGGTGATTTACATCACCGGCCGCGCCATCGACATGATTCTGGAAGGAGCCGACTACAATAAAGCATTACTGATAGTTTCGAAAAAGCACCAGGAGATTAAAAACAAAATTCTTGTTGATTTGGAACGTGGAGGGACTTACCTGCGGGGTGAAGGAATGTTCACCGGCGAAGAAAAACAGATCATTTATACTGTGGTCAGCCGAAGAGAGGTAGCTATATTGCAGGAGTTTATTGGCAAGGTGGATCCGGATGCGTTTATAACCGTTATGGATGCACGCGAAATTCTGGGAGAAGGTTTTCAAAGCCTCGGGAAAAAGGTGGAGGCGGGTTAAAAAACAGCTGCATCTTCATTCGCAACCATTTTTCGCCTTTTCACCGAAATAATTCATCTTTATTCCCATTCGGAAACTGAAAGACAGCCAAATTTTGTAAATTTGGTACCGTTCAGAATGTATCATTCAAGCCATGAATAAAAGTCTTTTAAGTTTGTTGTTTATACTGCTTTTTGTCTGCGAAAGTCAGTCGCAGTCGGTTGGTCTGGTTTTAAGCGGTGGCGGAGCAAAAGGAATTGCCCATATCGAGGTAATCCGCACGCTGGAAGAAAACGGCATTCCGATTGACTACATTGCCGGAACTTCCATTGGCGCCATTGTTGGCGGGCTGTATGCAGCAGGTTATTCGCCGGATGAAATGGAGGAACTTTTCCGCTCCGACGATTTTTATTTCTGGTCAACGGGGCGTATTCAAAAAGAGTACAGGTATTTTTTTTCCCGCCCCGAACCCGATCCCTCCTGGCTGGAACTCAGGCTTGCCCGGATAGAAGAAAAACTTACCGTGCTGCCACCGACGAATATCATCCCCGAAAAACAAATGGACTTTGCATTTATGGAATTACTTGCTGCAACCAATACAGCCTGTAAAAATAACTTCGACAGCCTGATGGTACCGTTTTTCTGTGTGGCTACCGATGTACATACCAATCAGCCGGTAGTTTTGCGAAAAGGGGATTTGGGAGAAGCAATAAGGGCTTCCATGACTTTTCCGCTCTATTTTAAAGCCATCACGATCGACGGAAGACTGCTTTTCGACGGCGGTATTGTAAATAATTTTCCGCAAGACCTGATGGAAGAAATTTATAACCCGGATATCATTATCGGACATAAGGTGGCCGACGATACCAAAACTCCCGGAACAGACAACCTGATGACGCAGGTCACCAACCTGGTTATGCGCCCTACGAATTATGAAATTCCTGCAGAAAAAGGTATTTTTATGGAAACCAAACTGCAGAATGTAAATCTGCTCGATTTTCAGAAATACGATTTTATTGCGACCGAAGGACGTAAGACCGCCGAACAGTTCATCGACAGTATTAAAACACGTATTGAACGAAGGAAGAGTTTGAATTTTGTGAACGAAAAAAGAAATGAATTTAATGCAAAAAAACCAGAACTCTACTTTCAAAATATTCAGGTAGAAGGAGTTGAAGACCCCATGCAGCGAAAGTTTATCATTCAGTCGATAAAACACCGGTACAACATTGTGTCGTTAGGCGAGTTGAAAAAAGAATATTTCAAACTGATTGCCGATGAACACCTGAAATCAATCCGGCCAATTGCCTACTACAATAATAAAACAGGGTATTATGATTTACACCTAAAGGTGGAACCGGAAAAAAAGATGCGGATAAATATAGGTGGAAATATTTCTACAAAACCTATAAATCAGGGGTTTGTAAGTTTCGATTACCGCACCTACCAGGGCCGGGCCTACACGTTAAGTTCAAATATTTATTTCGGAAGGTTTTACAGCTCGTTCAAGTTGGGAGGAAAAATCGATTTTCCTACATCTCTCCCCTTTTATCTTGCGGGGTATTCTACATTTAACAGGTGGGATTTTTTCTCTTCCAGTTCCGAACTGTTTTTTGAAGACGTTCGCCCTCCGTACATTATCCAGGACGAGTACAACCTGCGTTTCGAAGCCGGCATTCCGCTTGGGCTCCATTCCAAATTGTGTACCGGGGCGGCATTTGCCAATTCAACTGACGAATACTATCAAACCGATATTTTCAAAAAAGAGGATACACCGGACGAAACAACTTTTAATGCGTTTGTGGGTCAGGCTTGTATCGAGTACAATTCGCTAAATTTCAAACAATTTGCCACCGAAGGAGAATTTAACGCGCTCACTTTTAAATACATTGCCGGAAGGGAAACAAACAAACCCGGAAGCACCTCAACGACAACACTAAAAACAAACCGGCATCACGACTATTTTATTCTTCAGGCACAATCTAGCCGGTATTACAACCTGTTCAGAAATTTTACACTGGGAACTCAGTTGGAAGGTGTTTACAGCAATAAAAAACTGTTTAAAAATTACCGTTCCACCATGCTAACTTCGCCGGGTTATAACCCTACGCCACACAGCCGCTCGTTGTTTATCGAAAATTTTCATGCGAACAATTACCTTGCAGGGGGTTTAAAACTGCTTTACCACTTTAATCCTTCGCTCCATTTAAGGGTGGAAGGACATGGTTTTGTTCCGGTAAAAGAGGAGTTGCCCAACGAAGATTTAACGGCTTTTCAAAACTCCGAATATTTTTCCAACTACTATCTGCAGGGGATGGCGGCGCTGGTTTACCATACAGGTATCGGGCCTTTAAGTCTCTCGCTCAACTATTACGAAAAACCCAATACCGACCTTTACCTGACGCTGAATTTCGGGTATATTCTTTTTAATAAACGCGGCTATTAAAATGTTATCACTTTATCACTGTCAACTACCCATTGTGTGAGTTCAGCCATGGTGCCGATTTCTGCACCTTCGATAAGCTGCACGTTTTTCAGGCCTCGGGCATCGGCGCACGAGCCGCAGATTTTTACTTTGGTGCCTTTGTTAATAGAGTATTTCATCATCCTTTCTATATTGTAATACCCATTTGGCGTTGTTTGTCCTGACACCGCACACGAGGCTGCATCCGCCATTAGGAAAATTCTTACTTCCACCTCTTCGTGGGCTTTCTTTAACTGGTTGGCCAACCTTAACCCGTTGTAAGCCTTTTCGGTTCCGTAAGGTCCGTCGTTTATTAAAATCAAAATTTTCTGCATATCTGTTAAATTTTAAAAAGTTAATACGATTTTGTTTTGTCGAATCACTGCATATAAATCGGCCATCGATGAAAAAGTGCAGATCTGGGATCCCTCCATGTTCCGGCTTTGCAAGCAAGTCCCGCAACCCTGAATTTCTCCGCCTTTTTCAAGGAAAGCATCCACTTGCTCTTTTAAATCCTCGTTTTCATTTACCAGGTTATCGACTTCAACTCCTTTCCCTAGCAGGAAAACATGAACTGTGTCGCCCTGATTTACAGCGTGGTTGGCCAGCCGGAAAGCATTCCAGGTGGTTTCCACATCATTGGAATAAATGACCATACCGATGGAAGTGGGTGAATGTTTCTGCTTCTGTGGCTGAGGATTAAATTGTTCCTGTGCCGAAATACTGTTCGAAAGAAACAGTAAAATTACAGTTAACAAAAAGATTGCTTTTTTCATAAAAATTGATTTATACTATTTTATTTACGGTTTCCGAAATGATTTCCACAGCCTGATTGATTTCTTCTTCAGTTGTATATTTTCCTGGTGAAATTCGTACGGTGGCGGCCGCAATCCGCGGATTGACCTGCATTGCTTTCAGAACCGGCGAAATTTCCACCGAGTCGGCATGGCAGGCTGAACCGGTTGAAAACAAAACTTGCTTACTCACCAGTGAAGCAAGTGTGTGGGCATCCACATTTTCAAAGGCAATGCTCAGCGTGTTGGGCAGGCAATTATTCAAATCGCTATGGAGTAAAATGGGTGTTTTACATTTTTTCTTTAATCCCTCAAGCAAACGCTGTCGCAAACTAAACAGATGCCGGCCATTTGTTTCCAGGCTTTGTCCTGCCATTTCACAGGCTTTTCCCAACGCGACGATATACGGTACATTTTCTGTACCGGGGCGCAATCCGCGTTCTTGCCCGGCACCGAAAATCAGGTTTTCCGGTTTTACTCCATTCCGAATATACAGAGCGCCGATTCCTTTTGGCGCATACAATTTATGCCCGGCAATTGAAAGAAAATCAACACTCATTTCATGGATATCGCTTTCAATTTTGCCAACCGATTGGGCGGCATCGGTATGAAAAAGCACACCATGTTTTTTGACAATCTCCCCAATTTCTTTTACAGGCTGAATGGTGCCCACTTCGTTGTTGGCGTGCATAATGGTAACCAGCACCGTATTGGGCCCGATTGCTTTTTCAACATCTTTCGGGTTTACTTTTTCGAAGGCATCCACCGGGAGCCAGGTGATTTCAAAACCCTGTTTTTCAAGGGATTTGCAAACCTCTTTCACTGCCGGATGTTCCACCCGCGATGTGATAATATGTTTGCCCTTTTGCTGATTGACAAAAACGGCCCCGCGAATGGCGTGGTTGTTCGATTCAGTGCCGCCGCCGGTAAAAATAATCTCTCCGGGCAAAGCGCCAATAAGGTTTGCCACCTGCATCCGAGCCTTTTCAATGGCTTCCTTGTTGTGCCTTCCCATGGCATAACCGCTGGAAGGATTTCCAAAGTGGGTCTGGATATAAGGCCACATCTCTTCTGCCACTTCCGGGGCGATGGGCGTGGTGGCGTTATAATCAAGATATATTTGTTTTTCCATATTTTTCAGAAATTAAATACCCACGGCCAGTTGCAGGGTAAAAATTCCCTGGGAATCTGCCGCCGGATAGTCAATCACCGTATAATCCAAACTTGCTTTTACATTGTGCCCTTTGATATAATAATTGAGCCCGCCGCTCAAAAAGCGGGTATCCGTCTCCTGTTCCACCGAAACCGTTTCGTACCTGAAGTAGGGTTGGACATTCCCCACAGCAACCGGATTGCTGAAATAATAGCCTGCCTGGATGTAAAACAGCCCGGCGGCGTCGGAAGGGGCGAGTTGTGCAAAACCGTTTGCCTGGGTGCTGTTTTTAATGTTGATGTAAGCGCTTTCTGCTGTTATTGCTCCGTTTGCAACGGGATGATCAAAAAACACATCCACAGTCCAAATAAAATTGTCTTGTCCCGGCTCGTTATTCAACGTCAGGTTGTTTTGTGAGTCGAAAGCGGCCCCGAGGCTGAACACTTTTTTCTGCCCCAGGTAAGTGCCCTGGTTGAACCAGCCTGTTTCCGGTTCCAGCAGATTGACAACCAAACGTCCTACGTACCGGAGGTTGTCTTCGGGGTTACCTTCCCCTTCCATTCCTTCCGAAACCATAAACCGGTATTGCAGCTTCCCGTCCAAAGGATTTCCCCAGAAGGTGACACCATCATCGCGGCCTACTTTACTGGTATAAAATATCCCGCCACGGATGCCGCCCTGCATAAATGACAAGTCGGTAGTAAGCAGCGCTTTTGTAGAAGTGGTGCCGTAATTTCGGGTTAGCGGAACATACATCCGCCCTGTCTGAATTTTGAACGCTTCATCCAGTTCGAGGGTCATCCACAGGTCGCGGAACGTCAGGCCTGTGCCAAGCCCCATCGAAGGGTTGTCCAGGCCGTCCTGTCCCAGGCGATCGACGGCAATGTGGGAGAAAAAGCCTAAATATTCCTGGGGTTGTCCGCTTACCGCAAAATATGCACGACGAAGCATAAAATCGTTGAGGTGGCTGTCGCCTTTCCCGTTTTCAACATGCTGGTACCAGGCTTGTGTCCAGAAACCGAAGTTTACCTTGTCCCGGGCAAAACCGTTTTTTAGAGACGTAACACTGAAAAATAGAATTAATAGGAGCGAAAAAACCAATTTCCCCGTCATCGTGAATCTTTTTAAAGTTTAATTTTCTGCAAATGCTTAACTTTCCATTCCGGATACCCTTCGTCGAGGCGACGGACTTTGTACCCGTTTTCAGAAAGAATTTTCACGGCTTCATCGGCCAAAACACAAAACGGCCCGCGGCAATAGGCGATGATTTCCTTCTTTTTTGAAAAATCTTTCAAACAACACAATAAATCGTTCATCGGTACCGAAATGGCCCCGGTAATATGCCCCAGTTCGTATTCAGCCGGCGGACGGACGTCCATCACCAACACATTTTTGTCTTTTATCATCGACTCCAGTTCATCGAGGGTCACTGAATTCAGGGCATTGTTGTCTTCACGTTGCCGGTTGAGTGTTTTTTCCAGTTCGGCAATTTCGCTGACGGCATATTTGGTGATGTGCTGATAAAGCGCCGGAAACTCATCGTTAACAAGGGAATAATAAACGTAATGCCCCTCCTTTCGCGATTTTACAATATTGTTGTTTTTCAAAACCTGAAGGTGCTGCGACGCGTTGGCAAACGTGAGGTTGGTTGTTTCTACAACTCCTTCCACGCTTTTTTCGCCCTGCGAAAGCATCTCGATGATTTCGAGCCGTGCCGGACTGGCAATGGCTTTCATCAGCTTGGAAAGCCCGTCGTATATGGCATCTTTAAATTCTCTGCCTTTCATGGTGAATTGTTTTGTTCAGGGCAAAGGTAAATGAATTAATCAATTATTCAAGAGATTTATTGAATAAATAGAAAAATAAATTCCTGCCTTAAAAAAACGATAGACTTATTTTAAAATTATATCTGTTTAATTCCCTGTTTAACTCAATATAACCTTTTAGTCATGATTTATCTGTCCAAAAAATAACGGAAAATTCATCAATTGGTTGAAGTAGTGCATCCAATGCAGCAAAACTGTTTTCCTGACAAAACAACGGTATCTATACATTGAATAAAACTTGAACATTCCCACTTAGTTTGTTATCTTTGAGCGGGTAATTTTTTGTAAAACTTTAAAAATGAACACCATGAAAAAACAGGTAGGAGAAGTTGTATTGGAGGCCGTTCATGGTGACATTACCAGTCAACCCGACATAACGGCCATTGTAAACGCGGCAAATGCACAGTTAATGCCGGGAGGCGGAGTGGCTGGAGCAATTCACCGGGCAGCCGGGCCCGGCCTGGCTAAGGAGTGCCAACCCCTGGGGCCAATCGCCCCCGGAGAGGCTGTTATTACAAACGCACACAACCTTCCCAATAAATATGTCATCCATTGTCTGGGCCCGGTGTACGGAAAAGACAAACCCGAAAACCTGCTGCTGGCCGACTGCTACCGGAATGCCCTGCGACTGGCCGACAAAAAACAAATCGATTCGGTGGCATTCCCGGCCATTTCCACCGGCATTTTCGGCTTTCCGTTTGAAGCTGCAACCGATATTACACTGCAAACCGTACTTGAAGCGATTCCCGACTTGAAATTTGTAAAACACATTCGGTTCGTACTATTTGGCGAAGAGGATTTTGAGATTTATGTAGAAAGGTTGAGGCGACTAAAAGTTTAAATTATCAATACGCTTAAAATTCACTATCTTAATGAATTATCAAAAGACCACTTCCCTGCGCCGTAAATCAGCAGAAAAATCAGCAGCATAGCCATGGCAAAATCGGTGCGGGCGGCATGAGCCATAAACCAGAATCCTTCGTTTAGCAAAATGGGGATTTTTGTGGTAACAATTGCGGTGGCCATAATCGTCAACAACGGAATGGCTGCGAGCCTCGTCAGCAGCCCGATTAGAACCAGCGCCCCGCAAACCACTTCAAAACTTGCCACGAAATAAGCCAGAAACTCTGCGTTTTCAAAACCGATCTTTTCAAAACGCCCTACCCCCACAATTTCAGGGTAGAGAAATTTCTGAATGCCTTCGGAGAGAAATACCAGCCCGACAATCAGCCGGATAATTACAAATGACCGGACTGTCCCCGAGCGAAAAAGCCTGTTCTTTTTATTCATGGTTATTCCAGTTTAATTTTCACCTTCGTACCGGGTTTAATTTCGTCGGTTCCCCGTACCAGCAATGTATCTCCTTCCTGCAAATCGCCGAACACTTCTTTTCCGTTTTCCATGCTGATTCCTTCACGCACATCCACCCATTCTGTTTCACCGTTTTTAATTCTCACCACAAACTTTTTTTCCATCGAAGTGACCACTGCCGGTAATGGAACAACAAAAGAATTGTTTGTTCTGTTCAGTCGCAGTTCGGCCATCGTGTACATCCCGGGTTTGAGTTCCCCGCTTTGGTTATCGAATTCATATTCCCACAGTTCGGTACGGGTGTCGCGGCTAATCGCCCCCGACTTACGTGCCAGGCTGGCCGAAAAAGTTTTATTCAGCGCGGCATCCACCGTAAACGAGAGATTTCCTTCGGTGGGAATACTGCTGACATACGATTCGGGAACATGAACCCGGAGCCTGAGTTTCCGGGGATTTTCCACTGTAAACAAGGTGGATTTCACGGCATTGCCTGTAAAATCGCCCTGATCTACAAACCGGGCGGTAACCAATCCGTTGAACGGAGCGCGGATAGTCAGGTATTCCTGTAATTGCCCATAAGCCTCCATAGTCGATTTTGCCGAAAGCAGCGCTGCACTGTCGCCCAGCATACGGTTTTTGGCATTTATCACTTCCGCTTCGGCGACCACTCCCTGCTGTTGCGCCGCCCGTCGAATACGCTCATAATTGTCCTGACTGGCTAATAATCGCGTCTGTGCTTCATTGTATTTTGCAGAAACTTCAGCATATTGCGCCGCCATTTCGGGCGCATCGAGCCGGGCAAGTACCTGTCCTTTTTTCACCAAATCTCCGATATCGGCCAAAACAGATTGCACATATCCATCCACTTTTGCATGAATTTCCGCCCTTTCATAGGCCAGTAGTTCCGCCGGCAGATTCAGGTTCAAACCTACTTCCTGTTTTTCCAGGATAAAGGCATTCTTTACGTCCTCTGCTTTTTGTGCTTCTCCTTTTGATTCCCGCGTTTCATTTTTTGCTTCCGTTGCACAGGAAGCGGTAAACAGCAAAACAGCTATTGCAGGTATAAAAAATATTCGTTTCATTTTATCTGATTTTAATTTTTTTCAAAATATTTACTGTGACTGTCGTTTGGGTTGAGCGAAACACTTTCGAACGCATGTTTTCCAACCAGTGCCCTGTAAATCAGCGGAAGGAAAACCAGGGTACTGACCATGGAAAAAAGCAATCCGCCGATTACCGCCACGCCGAGCGGGGCAATCTGGTCGCCGCCCTCGCCCAGTCCCAAAGCCATCGGGGTCATCCCGGCAATCATGGCAAAGCTGGTCATCAAAATGGGCCGCACCCGGTTGGCAGAAGCGCTGAAAAACGGTTGTTTGTCGCCCTGTTTCCGAAGGTCTTCGGCATTGGTCACATACAAAATGGAGTTGGCCACTGCCACACCGACAGCCATAATAGCACCCATGTACGACTGAATGTTCAGCGAGTGCCCGGTTACAAGCAAAAGCACCAGCGAACCAGCCACTACCGCGGGCAGTATAGAAATGGTTGCCAGCGAAATTTTAAACGACTGGAAACTGGCGGCCAGCATCAGGAAAATAACGATAACGGCAATGAGCAAGCCCAGTTGAAGCTCGCCGGTTGTTTGATTCAGCAGATCCACCTGTCCCCGTTGCAACACGCCGACGCCTTCAGGAAGCTCACCCAACCCTGCAATGGTTTTGTCGAGCTCTTTAACCGCAGCACCCAAATCCTTGTCGTGAATATTGGCGGTAAGTGTAATAAACCGCTGCATGTTGAACCGGTCGTATTCGGCAGGCGTCTCAATCCGGCTCCAATTCGCCACGTCCCGCAGGTAAACTTTCCGGTCAACCCGGTTATCCACAGGAATCATTTCGATATCTGCCGGTTTGCTCACCTGGTGTTGCGGATATTCCACCTGCACCTGGTAAGCTACTCCCGATACCGGATCGCGCCAGTAGTTGGGCTGGGTGAACCGGCTCGAAGAAGTGGCCGCCACCATCGAACGGGCGATATTATCGACCGAAAGCCCCAATTGCCCGGCCTTTACGCGGTCGATGTTAATTTTCAACGCCGGATAATCCAAAGGCGTCGTAATTTGTACATCGCGGAAAAACGGAATCGCCTCCAGGTCGTCTTTCAGCCGTTCGGCAACGGAAAGCGACGATTCCAGGTTTCTTCCCAAAACTGCCACTTCGATGGGATTCGTGGAACCGAGATTCATCACCTGGTCCACCAAATCGCCCGGTTCGAAGGAAAGCCGGGCATTCGGAAAACGTTCTTTAAACCGGACCCGCATTTCTTCCTTAAATTTTTCAATAGAATAATGAGCATCTTTACTCAGGTTTATCCGGATTGCCGCTTCATGCGGGCCGCTTGTCCACAGGTGAATAAGATTCACCGGGAAACTGGACGGCTGGGTTCCGATAAATGCCGAGCTGATTTCGACATTTCCTTCTCCCACAATTTCTTCGGCAATATTCAGCAATTCTTTTGTGGCTTCCTCAGTTCGCTCCACACGGGTACCGGTAGCCATGCGCAGCCTTACCTGCGTTTGTCCGGCATCTACTTTCGGAAAAATATCGAGCCCGATGGAATAAAAACCAATTGAAACAAGCCCGAGAGCCAGAATAAAATAGACAGCGAGGCTCAACCGACTTTTACCGGAAAGGCGCCGGATAAATCCGAGATACCGGGTTTTGAAACGCCCGAACCTGCTTTTTTCATCCTCTTCATGTTTCAGGTGCTTCATAATCCACACAGCCATTACCGGAACAAATGTCATTGAAAGCGTAAAGGAGGCAATCATGGCAAAACCCACTGCCAGCGACATGGGAAGGAACATTCCCCGCGGCACGCCCGACATAAACAGAGCCGGGACAAATACAGCCAGAATACTGAAAAGAATAAGCAGCTTCGGGGTGACAATTTCCTTACAACCGTCCAGGATGGCTTTTGCTTTGGCTTTGCCCATCTCCATGTGGCGATGAATATTTTCAATGGTAACCGTAGCTTCATCCACCAAAATACCTACTGACAGTGCCAGTCCGCCAAGTGTCATGATATTGATGGTCTGGCCAATCATATTCAGAAAAATAACGCTGGTAAGCAAAGCGACCGGAATGGTAAGTACAACGATAAGTGCCCCTCTCCTGTCGCCGAGAAACAACAACACCATCAGTCCGGTGAGGATAGCGCCTAACCCGCCCTCGAACAACAGGTTTTTCAGGGAGTTAATTACATAACCCGACTGGTCGAACTCGTAAGAAACCTCAATGTCTTCCGGCACGGCGGCCTGCATATCGGGCAGCGCCCTTTTCACGTTTTTCACTACCTCCCAGGTGGAAGCATCGGCACGTTTGGTTACCGGGATATACACCGAACGCGCCCCGTTAACCAGCGCATAACCGGTAGTAACATCGGCCCCGATCTCCACGGTCGCCAAATCTCTCAGGTAAACCGAAGCCCCGTCGCCCATTTTCAACGGAATGTCTTCCAACTCCTTTACATCTTCCACCACGGCATTTTGCGGGGTTATCAGCATTTCGTCGCCCATACGCATATTCCCGGCAGGAGAGATGGAATTGAATTTTGCCAGCGCCTGTACAATTTCGTCGGGCGTGTAATTGTATCGCTGAACCTTTTCAGGATCTACTTTTACAATAACTGTTTTGGCGCTTCCTCCAAACGGCGGCGGCGCCGAAACGCCCGGCAGGGTGGAGAACATGGGACGTACTCTAAACAGCGCCAGGTCGGCAATCTCGCCCAGCGTGCGGGTTTCCGAAGAAAAAACAAGCTGCCCCACCGGCACGCTGCCTGCATCGAAACGGGTTATGAACGGGGGCACAGTGCCGGGCGGCATAAATGCGCGCGAACGGTTCACATAGCCAACCACTTCGGCGGCGGCCTGGCTCATATCGGTTCCTTCGTGAAAAATAATTTTTATGAGCGCATTTCCCTGCACCGAGCGCGATTCTACCGACTTTACACCGGTTACGTAGAGAAAATGGTATTCGTAGTAATTGGTTACGAACGACTCCATCTGCTCGGGTGAAAGGCCGCCGTAAGGTTGCGCCACGTAAATGGTGGGCAGCCCGAAGGTGGGGAAAATATCCACTTTCATATTGCGGATGGCCAGGAAAGAAAAAAATGCGATGGCCAGTACCGCAACCATAACGGTTACAGGTTTACTTAATGCTCCTTCAATTAATTTCATATTTTAATTTTGAATTTGATTTAGAAACAGGTTTACATCGCCGCGAATAACGGCCAGTTTCAGCAACGATTTCCAGGACGAAATCCATGTATTTTTCAGGCCGGCTTCGGCCCGCAGCAGGTCGTATTGTGCCTGAATCAGGTCCGAATAGTCCGTCAAACCTGCTGTATAACGGGTTTGCAACGCCCGGAAAGCCGACTCAGCCGCCTCGTATTCCACAGGAACTTCACCGGCCACCCGCAGCGAAGTTTCCAGGTTGTTCAGTGCGATGTTCTCTTCTTTGGACAACGCAATTTGCGTTTGCCTGAGGTAACTTTCCGAAGACCGGACGATAGCTTCCTGCCGGTTGGTTTGTAATTTTACCTTCGGAATATCCAGAATCGGAAATGCCAATTGCAGGCCGACCCCGTAGTTGTAGCGGCTAAACGACCAGCCTTCCGCCTTATCGACCGTCCCGTCGTGCAGGATACCCGAACCGCGGGCGTAGGTTGTTCCCCACAACTCGAGCTTCGGTGTCCACGACCGGCTGATTTGGGTGAGCCGGGCCTGATTGGCCTCCAGTTCGTACTG
>CAZXHP010000023.1:2255-5096 GCA_964639655.1 uncultured Mariniphaga sp. | reverse complement strand
TTCCGGTACACTTCGATGAGCTCTTTTGTGGAGGCAATCTCGAGGTAAATAAACGCCACCCTGAACTTTAACCGGAGCACTTCGTCTTCCAGACCTGCAAGTTGTTTTTCGTAAAGCTTTCGGTTGTATTCCACAGACGCCGTGCGTTGGCCGAAAGTGAGCGGCGCCCATTTCAGCAACAAACTCACCGCCGAGCCCGGAACGGGATTATTAAAATTCTCCGTGGTTGGCGGCCCGCTGATGGGCAGCAACTGCCCCGGATAACTCATCCCGGTAATGTTGTTGTAGGTGGAATAATTGGCCTGATAAGCCGCATCGAGCGAAGGAAGCAGCGTACTCTTTTCAAGGGCGACACTTGCCTGTGCCGCCTCCGCTTCGGCTTGTCTCGCTGCAATGAGTGGGTAATTATTTTCCGCCAGTTCCAGCAGGGAAATCAAATCCGACTGTCCGTAAGCCGGTTTCATCAATAAAAAGGATAAAAGGACAAAAATAGCCATTCCAAATCCCCTTTTCTCCTCATCCACGTTTTTTGTTTTTTCATTCATTCGTATGATTATTAATGTGTTAAATTATCCCGAATCCCAAAGCCAGGGAGATGACAACAAGCATTCCCGCCACAAGTATTCGGATTAACCGGAAAGTAACTTTTTTCAGCAGCCTGCTTCCGGCAAAAGCTCCCGCAATGGCGGCCAGGGTAGCCGAAACGAGCAAAGTCAGGTTTTCCGACAAACCCGATGATGTAAACTGCGAAGCATACACTGACAACCGCGTGATGTCAACCAGGGAGGCAATGATGACTCCTGTTGCGATAAATGCCTCTTTCGAAAGCCCGCTTTTTATCAGAAATGCACTTCGGAAAGCGCCCTGAATTCCGGCCAGGCCGCCAAAAAAGCCGCTTAAAACGCCGCCGAGAATCAGCCGGTTTCCTCCAAACTGAATTTTCTGCATTGCCGGTAAAACTTCGAACAAAGAAAAAAACAGTAAAAGAAAGGCGATAATAAATTTCACCGGAGTTATTTGAAATGTGTTACCCCATACTTCATACGCATAAACCGATGGTAGTCCGGAAATCCGAAGCAAAACCCAGGCCCCGGCAAAAGACGCCAGGATAGCCGGAATCCCGAACCGGAAAAGCACTGGTTTGCTTACCATCTTTCCCACCAGGCCCATCTTAAAAATAGTGTTGGCAAAATGTACCACGCCGGTTAGCGCAATGGCAATCTCCACCGGAAAGAACAGGGCGAACACAGGCATTAAGATGGTCCCCAGCCCGAATCCTGAAAAAAAGGTAAGGATGGCCGTAAAAAAGGCTGCCAGCGAGATGACAATTATTTCCATTTATTTGCGAATTGGGGATTGACGTACAGTTGGCTCTTTTACAATAAAATGTGGTACTTCTTCCACTGCGTGGCAGGCCATACAATGAGAGGTAAGCACACTAAACGCCTGATTGAATTGTACGGTATCGCGGCTCGCAACGGCGCTGTCTATTTGCGGCAATGCAATGTTCATATAATTTTGAGCCGACTCAGCTCTTTTAGGCCGTCTTTCCAGGCCATTTTCAACAGCAACTCTTAATTTTTCCGCCTGGTATGCAGCGTATTCCCAATTTTGATCTTTTCCCGCCCAATACAATTCCTGATAGCGGTAACCAGTTTCAACCATCGCCATATCGAACCCACGAAGGTGTTTGGAAACGGTTTCGAACTTTTCGTGATCGTTTCCTTTTAACCACCCGTCGGCACCGGCAGGTTGATTTGTTTTGTTCCCGTTACATGCAGAAAATAATATGAAGACAACAATACAAATAGTATTTTCCTTTGGATTCATAAAAACCTGTTTTATTCAATCGCATCAAATTTAGACGAGCGGTTTAAAACAGGTATGGTATAAATAAAAGATAAAATGGTATTATTGAAAATATCTCTCCCTGAACTGTGAAGGAGTCACTCCTTCGGCTTTTCGAAAAAACTTGACAAAATTGGACGGATCGGAAAAGGACAGCAGCTCGGAAATTTCATTGACGGTGCTGTCGGTGTGCAAAATATACCTTTTCGCTTCCAGTAACAACCGGGTAACAATCAGTTCGCTGGCGCTTTTTCCGCTTTGTTTCCGGCAAACGGTGTTCAGGTTTTGAGGGGTCATATTTAACACGCCGGCAAATTCGTTTACCTTGTGCAGGCGCGGACATTCTTTGTCAAGCAGTTGCTGAAACCTGTCGAATTGCGAAAGCGAAACAGCCGGCTTTTGCACTTCGTATTCCGCCAGGCTTAAAAGTTTTCCAAACAATGCCCTCAGTAGCCCGTGAATAATTTGTTTCGACAGCGGGCCGCTTAGCCGGAATTCTGAAAATATGTCGTTCAGAATGTGTTCCGGGTAAGTACCGGGAGGAAAGCCAATCCGTTTATTCAGGCTCAATATTCTGTAAAGCCCGATTAGTTCGCTTTCTGTTACCGCGTCGAATTCATCCTCCCTGAACAGCGCCACAAAACCTTTTGGGATTGCCGTAAACTGCCAGAAATGCAACTGCCCCGGTTTCAACAAATAAAACTCGGGCGCCGAAACCACAAATTTCTCCTCCTCTATGGTATGAAACCCTTCCCCTTCCTTCAGAAAAATAAGCTCGTAATATTCATCGTGTTTGTGCGGCCGGGTCTTTTTAATCACCTCTTTAAACGGTGAAATTTTGAATAACAACCCGGCCCCGAGTTTATCTTTTGTATCAATTTGTTTTGGATTCATTCCTTTTTCTCAAATTCATAAAAAACCAGGGCGCGTAAAATTACAAAAAAATCGTTGCCCCTAATGAAATAGTTATCCGGTGATTCTAAAAAACAGGAA
>CAZXHP010000023.1:0-2155 GCA_964639655.1 uncultured Mariniphaga sp. | reverse complement strand
CTGGCGCCAATCATGGCCGCCGGGGCGCAAACCGGGTGCGGGAGTTTCAGCTTTCTGCCGCCAAACCAGGCCAGGAAAAAGATGAAATAGGTTTGAATGACCAGTGGCACTGCAGCAAGTAAAATAATAAGCGGATTATTCAGAATATTTTGTCCCTGGAAAGCAAATAACAGCACGAGCGTTACCAGCAGCGCAACTATGCTCACCGGTTTCAGTTTGGGCAAAAATACGGTTTTGAACCATTCTTTTCCGTGGCGTTTTATGAGCATGCGTTGGGTTATTACCCCGGCCACAAGCGGGACCACTACAAAAATGATGACGCTGGCTACCAGCGTATCGTAGGGAATAGTAACATCGGTAATTCCGAGTAACAATCCCACAATCGGCACAAACGCCACCAGAATAATGAGGTCGTTTACCGAAACCTGCACCAGCGTGTAGTTGGGGTCGCCGTCAGACAGGTAGCTCCATACAAAAACCATAGCGGTACAAGGGGCGGCACCTAAAATAATGGCCCCGGCAATGTATTCGCCGGCCAGCGCCGGGTCAATCCAGGCGGCGTAGATTTTTGAGAAAAATATCCAGGCAAAAAAGGCCATGGAGAAAGGTTTGATGGCCCAGTTGATAATCAGCGTCCACACAATTCCACGCGGTTTTTTACCAATTTGCTTGATGCTGGTGAAATCTATCTGGAGCATCATCGGGTAAATCATTAACCAAATGAGCACAGCAACAGGGATGTTTACTTTGGCAAACTCGAGGCTGCTGATGACTTCGATGGAATCGCCAAGTAAATAGCCCAGACCAATTCCTGCGGCTATTCCGAGGGCGACCCAAATGGTCAGGTATTTTTCGAAAAAACCAATGGTCTTTTTAGGTTTATCGGGTATTGTTATTTCTTTGAATTTCATATTCTTATCCATCGTATTCAGCTTTTTGTTAAGTTAATTTTTTAGCGGTTACAGTGATACTGTAAATTCCCGCAGCGGAATTTTTAAACTGGTTCAATTCGGTTTCATTCAGGTAATTGGCAAGTACGTTTTCAGGTATAATGATTGGTTTTTCTTTGCGGATTTCAATTTGAGCAAATCCCTGCTTTTCAATAATTTTCAGGTATTCTTTTTTTTCGGTGGCGCCCGAAACACAGCCGGCATACATTTCGGCAGCTTCCTTCAGCCCCTCCGGCAATGTGCCGCTGATTACCACATCGGAAATACAAAAACGCCCGCCCGGTTTCAGCACCCGGTAAATTTCAGAAAATGCTTTTTGCTTGTCGGGAACCAGATTGAGCACACAGTTGCTTATCACGACATCGAAGGCGGAACCGGGCAGGGGCATTTCTTCAATATCGCCCTGAATGAATTCGATGTTGGTAAATCCGGTCTTTGTCAGATTCTGCTTTGCTTTTTGAACCATTTCTCCGGTAAAATCGAGGCCGGTCACATTGCCGGTTTCGCCAACCAGTGTGCGGGCCACAAAACAGTCGTTTCCGGCGCCGCTGCCTAAATCGAGCACACTGTCGCCCGGTTTTATACCGGCAAATTCGGTGGGCAGTCCGCAGCCCAAACCCAAATCGGCATCCGGATTGTAACCTGCAACGTTGGTGTATTCATCGCCAATCATGCTGAACTCCAGTTCACCACAACATCCTGACGTGCCACAACATCCCCGTGGTTGTTCCAGCAGGCTGCTCTGGCCGGCAATGGCGCCGTATTTTTCTTTTACAACCAATTTTAAATCTTCTGCTTTCATCACAATTGCGGTAAAATTTCTTTCTGATATAATTTGTAAAAACCTTCTTTTATTTCATCCCGCACGCGGTAATATTCGCTTTCAATAAATTCGGGCGTTCCGGTGGCGTGCGACGGGTCGTCGAAACCTATGTGCAGCCGGTGTTTTACTTTACCCAAAAAAGCCGGGCAGTTTTCGTTGGCGCCGCCGCAAACAGTAATTACGTAATCCCACTCTTTGTCGAGATATAAATCAACTGAATCGGAGGTGTGGTGACTGATGTCGATGCCGATTTCTTTCATCACTTCAACGGCTTTTTGGTTGAGTTTTCCGGAGGCTTCGGTACCTGCAGAAGCCACTTCGAGCCTGTCGTCGAACGACTTTAAAAATCCGTGAGCCATCTGGCTGCGGCAACTGTTGCCGG
>CAZXHP010000022.1:3908-30067 GCA_964639655.1 uncultured Mariniphaga sp. | reverse complement strand
GAACCGGTTTTAATTTGTCCGCTGTTGGTAGCCACGGCAATGTCGGCAATGGTTGCATCTTCGGTTTCGCCCGAGCGGTGCGATGTAACCGAAGTGTAACCGGCACGGTGAGCCATTTCAATGGCATTCAGTGTTTCGGTAAGCGTACCAATCTGATTCACTTTAATCAGAATGGAGTTGCAAGCACCCATTTCAATACCTTTTTTCAGGTATTCAATGTTGGTAACGAAATTATCGTCGCCAACCAACTGGATTTTGTCGCCCAGTTTTTCGGTAAGCATAACCCAGCCATCCCAATCGTCTTCAGCCATTCCGTCTTCGATGGAGTCAATCGGGAATTTTTCAACCAGTTCAGCCAGGTAAGCCACTTGTTCTTCACGGTTACGTTTAGCACCTTTTTCTCCTTCAAATTTGGCATAATTGTAAACACCATCAACAAAGAATTCAGATGCAGCACTGTCAAGTGCAATGGAAATATCTCCACCGTCTTCGGCACGCCCGGGCTTGTAACCCGCTTTTTTAACGGCTTCAATGATGCTGTTCAAAGCGTCTTCGGTTCCGTCGAGTGCGGGTGCAAAACCGCCTTCGTCGCCCACTGCGGTGCTCAGGCCGCGGTCGTGTAACACTTTTTTCAGCGCGTGAAAAACTTCGGCGCCCATGCGCAGACCTTCACGGAAAGAAGAAGCGCCTATGGGGCGAATCATAAATTCCTGAAAAGCGATGGGAGCATCGGAGTGCGAACCACCGTTGATAATGTTCATCATGGGCACAGGCAACGTTTTTGCGTTGGTTCCGCCAATGTAACGGTAGAGCGGCAGTCCGGCAAATTCGGCTGCAGCTTTGGCACAGGCCAGTGAAACACCCAGCATGGCGTTGGCGCCCAGTTTCGACTTGGTTTTGGTGCCGTCCAGCTCCAGAAGTTTGTTGTCAATGGCCACCTGGTCGGTTCCGTCCATTCCCACCAGTTCTTTGGCGATGATATTGTTCACATTTTCAACGGCTTTCAGTACGCCTTTTCCAAGGTAACGTTTTTTATCTCCGTCGCGCAGTTCAAGCGCTTCGTTTTCGCCGGTCGAGGCGCCGGAAGGTACAGCTGCACGGCCAAAAGCACCGCTTTCCAGCAATACTTCCACTTCAATGGTCGGGTTCCCGCGTGAATCCAGAATTTCTCTTGCTTTGATGTCGCTAATTAACATGGTAAATTGTTTTTATTGTTTAACTTCAATCTGTTTTAGTCAGAAAATCAGCCTGTTGAACTGATTCGCCAAATGCAGCCCAAAGATACAAAAAATCATCTGTTTCGGTTGTCTGGTATCTAAAGAAGCTTCAGGATATTTCATATAGGGTTAACCTGGGACGCGCGGTTTCAGACCGCGCATTTTCCAACCCGAAGGCTCAACCGGAAGATGGCAAAATGAACTGCTTTATTGCCTGTACTTTTCCCCTTTTTCGTAACGGAGTATATCCACCTCCTGAAAAGTAACCAACCCGCCCTTTTTACTTTGGTCCATCAGCTCATTGATACGGGCGGCAAACGTATCTAACTTTTCAACCGTGTCCACAATTTCAACTGCAACGGGTAAATCGCCCGACAAGGCGAAAATTTTCATGGTGTGCATCGAATGGCTCGCCCCGAACGACATAATACCCTTAAATACCGTGGCGCCGGCCATGCCCGCTTTCCGTGCTTCGAAAACAATCTCCTCGAACAGCGGACGACCATGAACTTTGTCCGATTCGCCCACGTAAATTTTTAAGATACCTGCTCTGCCTTCTATTTTCATGGTTTTCGGTTTTAAAACAACAAACGAATAAGAATAATTCCAAAATAAACAGCTAAAATTCCCAAAAACAGATTTCCGCCCACATTCCACAAAAGCTGGCTGAACGCCTGCTCTTTAATCATATTAAAATTGTTGTAGGCAAATGAAGAAAATGTGGTAAATCCTCCGCAGATACCTACTGCCAGAAAAATCCGCCATTCGGCATTCATCAGATGTCCTTTTTCGGCAAGGGCAAAAATCATCCCGATAATAAAACTGCCGGCTACATTGGCAATCAGTGTTCCCCACGGAAAGGTGCTGGCAAGGTTTTTTTCCACATAATACTGCACCAGGTAGCGCATCACACTGCCGATAAACCCGCCGCTGCCCACCAGTAAAATCGTTCTTAACATCAGTACATTTTATTTAATCCGACATTCTGTTATTTTTGAATGTCAAAAATAGAAAAAATGAAGATACGACTTTTCCTGGTTTTTATGTTCTTTTTTTTGAACGGACACTTGATTGCTCAATCACTGTTCGAGCAACAGCTTCTGAATTTTCTCAATCAGCCTGAATATCGCCATGCTTCGGTTGGAATACATGCAATCGATCTGGAATCGGGCGAAACCGTTTTCGAAACGAACGGGAAAAAATTGCTTGTACCGGCATCTGTTCTGAAACTGGTTACATCGGCGGCCGCGCTGGAGATTCTTGGATCGGATTACCGCTTTCAAACCCGCGTGGGTTACGCCGGAGCTGTAAAAAACGGAGTATTAAAAGGCGATTTGGTTATCGTCGGTGGTGGTGATCCGGCGCTCGGCTCCGAATATTTTCCGAATCAATACTTCTATCCGCATTTTTTGGAAACCTGGGCGCAGCGCGTTAAAGCTTCCGGCATAAATCGGGTGGAGGGAAACCTGATTTTGGACGGTTCGTTTTACGATATTGAAAAAATACCGCCCACCTGGATTTGGGAAGATATGGGAAATTATTACGGTGCAGGAGCCAATGCACTAACAGTGTACGATAATCTTTTTCGAATCGTTTTCCGTTCGCCTGCAAAAGCCGGTCAACCCACCGAAATCATCTCGGTTAGTCCGAAAATCGAAAATCTGGATTTTAAGAATGAAGTGGTTTCTTCGGACGATCCCCGCGATTTGGCTTATGTTTTCGGCAGTCCGCTCGATAGCCGGCGGACAATCCGGGGCACCATTCCCAAAAACCGGAATGCTTTCACCATAAAAGCTTCCAACCCTTTTCCTGAAAAATTACTGGCCGATGATTTTTTGCACCATCTGGCACACGCGGGTGTATTTGTTACCGGTGAAACAAAAAACGAAAAGGTGCCGGACAGGGCATTTCAGCAAATTGAACAAACGGAATCTCTGCCGCTTTCCGAAATTATTAAAGTATTAAACCGGGAAAGTGTAAACCTGTTTGCCGAGCACCTTGTGAAGCAAATTGCTGCCGAAAAAACCGGAGTGGGAAACAGGGAAGCAGGATTGAAAATGATAGTGGATTTCTGGAAGGATAAAGGACTGGATACCCGGCAGCTTTTTATGGAAGACGGCAGTGGTTTGTCGCATTTTAATGCTGTTTCTCCGGCTTTTCTGGCTTCGGTGCTGCGCTATATGGAAAATAAAAGTCCTGACGGTAAAATTTTTTTCGAATCCTTGCCGGAAGCGGGACAGGGAACCCTTTATCATTTTAACCCGAATCTGTTCCCCGAAAACACGCTTCGCCTGAAAAGCGGATCGATGACGCGGGTGCGTTGTTATGCCGGTTACCTTTATTCCGTAAACGGGAAAAAAATGGCAGTTGCTGTTATGGTAAATCACTTTTCCGGTTCACCGTTAAGGTTGATTACTGAACTCGAGAAGCTGTTTTTTGAACTTCGTAAAGAATAGTATTTATAATTAATGCATTGATTTGCAAATTATTATGATTTTTTTTCAGATTTTTTTTCCGAACTATTGACTTTTAATATTTCTTGCCGTAAATTGTACTCCGAAACCATTAAGTCGTATAAAACCTAAAAAGTTTTTTGCGCACAGGACCATTAAGTTGTAAAAGGAAAATCAGAGAAAATCGTTGGAAGCCGAAAAAACGAAGAATAATAAGACAAAAAGGTCTTAAAATTCGAGCGTGGTGTTTGGAAAGAGATGAAGTATTCTGAAAATTAAATTAGGGCGCATGATTTACGAAACCTTGCAAATTTTGAAAGAACAGCTCGAAAGCTATTTTACCGACATCGGATTGGGAAAAATACTTATCCTGGAAAATATTTCGCTTTGGGAATCGGGCAGTGACGATGCTTCCCGGCTGGACGGAAAAGTAGTGATGTCGCTTTTAAAACTGGAAGAAGAATCCACGTTGAAAAACACACCGCATTTTAAAGTGCAGGACAGTAAAACCGACTATAAAAACCCGCCGGTACATTTAAATCTGTATCTTTTAATAAGCGCCAATTGCGAAACTTACGACAAATCGCTGCGCAGCATTTCGAAAGTGATCGAATTTTTCCAGGGAAAAAAGGTTTTCACTTCGGCCAATACGGTTTACGACCGTACCAATGTATCATTCGATGTGTTTGACAGCTTTAAATTTATTCTCGAACTCTATACGCCTTCATTTGAAGAGTTGAACAATGTTTGGGGCACATTCGGCGGCAGGCAGTTGCCATCGGCCATTTACAAAATTCAACTTATTCAGATTGAACAAGACAAAAAACTGGCTTCGTCGGAAGTTATTACGCATATCGGTGGAAATTTAAACGACTTGAAACAATGAGCTATTCCATTCAATACAGGGAACTTTTTCGGGTGAAAATTCTTCACCGCTTTTTTCTCGATAAAGGGACTGACGATTTTAAATCGATGAATGATACCGACCAGCAAAAACAACTGAAAGATTATGATTTTCGATCATTTTTAAAAGTCAATCCGACTGCCGAAAGCCGGCAAAGATTGAATGGGTATAACCTGGTTTTTAAACAAATCAGTACTGGGTTTACGGTTTGGTCGAAAGTGGACGAGAACGACGATGCTCTGCCGTTTGTTCCCCTGGCCGACGATCTCGAATTTACCTTTTTACTTCAGGTAAACGATGCCCGGTTTTACAATTATACCGATTTAAAAATGGAAAATGCAGGTAAACTGTATTACCTGTCGAACCGGCAGTTGGACACAGAGCCGAACAATTTCCCGCTCATCGACAAAGCAGGAGGAAATTTTCATGTCGATGAGGATTTTATCCTCTCAGAAGATGGGGAAAATGGGGAACTGCAACAGTTGCATCCCGGGGAAAAAATGAATCTGATCGGGGTGCTCTGCATTTTTATGAAAGGCGACAACAGTTCGCTCAATGTAACAAATGCCCAGGATGAAATTCAGGAACCTGCTCCGGCTTTCGAAGTGGTTTTCAAAAACCGTAATACCGTTTGGCGGTACCTTTTCGATGACGACCAGCAGGTTACCGGTGGCGACGACGTAAAAAAAGAAAACGGGAATTCAAAAATTCTGATTACAAAAGACGAACATCCGCTTACGCTTAACGGATTTATTCCCATTGAACTGGGCGGAGTTGGATTACCTAATCCCGGCGTGGCTTTGGTCAGGCCGGATGTTTCGGACAACACAATATATTCGGAAATATACATGTAACATTAAAATTCAATGAATTATGGCAACAGCTTACAAAACACCAGGCGTTTACGTTGAGGAAATTTCCAAATTTCCGCCTTCGGTAGCGCAAGTTGAAACTGCCGTTCCGGCTTTTATCGGTTACACGGAGATGGCGGAAGTTGACGGCGTGGATTATCACGCAGAAGGAATTATTAAACCGATAAAAATCGGTTCGCTGCCCGAATATGAATTTTTCTTCGGCGGCGCACCTGAACCAACCACGATTGAGGTTGAACTCAATACCGATAATTCGGTAAAAAAAGCGAAAGTAAACGGAGTAAACCTGCTTTACGATTCGGTGAGGATGTTTTATGCCAATGGCGGCGGCGACTGTTTTATCGTGTCCGTGGGAAGTCACAATTCGGATGCTTCCGACGTGGACAAACAGGAACTGCTCGACGGCCTGGCTTCGCTCGAAAAAGAGGATTTACCCACGCTTCTTGTTATTCCTGAAGTTGTGCATTTAACTGCTGCGGAAGCCGGCGAAGTACATGCTGCCATGCTGGCTCAGTGCAATAAATTGCAGGATCGTTTTGCTGTACTCGACATTGTGGCCGGCGATAATGATATCACACCCACTACCGATCCGGTGGCCGATTTTCGGGACAATGTGGGAATGAACTTTCTGAAATACGGTGCTGCTTACTACCCGTGGATCAGGACGACATTACCGTTTAGAATCGATTATGATGCCATTGTAGGGGGCGCATACATGCAGGGCGGTGCAGCCGTGGCCGATATCAAAGCGCTATTTAACAGCGATTTGGTGGCAGCTATCGACGATATCGATACCGATATTGCAGCACAGTCAGGGCTCACTGCGCCAACTCCGGGAACCATTAATAACCGCGCTGCATTGGCCACTTTTGCAAATGATGTCTATGCCTACGCCGGCGACTTTTTCTCATTAACGTTTACCGATAATGATACCAACGACAAAAACTCGGCAGCGAGCATTCATGCCAAATTTACAGCAGCCGATTCCAATTTTCACGGGTTGCTGAGAACGCTGTTCGATTACAACCACTTTAGCCAGGCGGCAAACAGTGACGCGCCTTCGCCTGCATGGGACGATCCCCTGATTGCAGATGATTTTAACGCCGATCTCAGTCCGCTGACTTTTGTCGCTCCGACCACCGACAGGAACGATATTTTTACAGCTACATCTACTGCTGTAAATGCCGCTCCTTATTATATCGCGTTAAACAATAAGCTGGAAAAACTTATTGCCGATTTTTATAATGAACTGACTGCTTCGAGGGCAAATCGTACGGAAACGCTTCGGGAAGTGGATGGTGTTTACAAAGGAATTGTTGATGCTATCCGGAATCAGGGTGTTGTTCTCCCGCCCAGCGGGGCAGTTGTGGGAATTTATGCCATGGTAGATGAAGACCGCGGTGTGTGGAAAGCTCCGGCCAATGTAAGTATTTCCGCTGTGAAAGGCCCGACTGTGAACGTGACACACGAAGACCAGGAAAGTCTGAATGTAGATACTGAAGCCGGAAAATCGGTGAATGCCATCCGTGCATTTACAGGAAAAGGAACCCTCGTTTGGGGAGCGCGTACCCTTGCCGGAAACGACAACGAATGGCGCTACGTTCCCGTACGTCGCTTTTTCAACATGGTGGAAGAATCGGTGAAAAAAGCAACCGCACAGTTTGTTTTCGAACCCAACGATGCCAACACCTGGGTGAAAGTGAGAGCGATGATCGAAAATTTCCTCACACTGCAGTGGCGGGCCGGCGCTCTGGCGGGAGCCAAACAGGAACATGCATTTTATGTGCGGGTTGGTTTGGGACAAACCATGACCGCCCAGGACATTTTGAACGGATACATGCACGTGGAAATTGGCATGGCAGTCGTTCGTCCGGCCGAGTTTATCATCCTGAAATTCTCTCACAAAATGCAGGAATCCTAATCAATTGAATGTTAAAAATTTAAATCAATAAGTTATGGCAACATCATATCCATTGGTGAAATTCCATTTCCAGGTGGAATGGGGCGGAACAAAAATCGCTTTTACCGAAGTTTCAGGACTGGACGTAGAAACCGAAGTGGTGGAATACCGCGACGGAGCCAGCCCGGAGTATTCCAAAATTAAAATGCCCGGAATGCAGAAATACAGCAACATTACGCTCAAAAGGGGCACTTTTGCCACCGACAACGAATATTACAATTGGTGGAATACCGTGCAGCTGAATACCATCGAACGGCGCGATATTACCATCAGCCTGCTCAACGAAGAGCACGAACCGGTGGTAACGTGGAAGGTGAAAAACGCCTGGCCGGCGAAGGTGCAATCCACCGATTTAAAAGCCGACGGCAACGAAGTAGCCATCGAGTCGATGGAACTCGTTCATGAAGGGCTAACCATTCAAAATGAATAAGTATGGCCAATTATTACCCTCCTCTTGGATTTCATTTTAAGGTTGAAATTGCCAATATAAAAGGCGAATTCGAATTTCAATCCGTTTCCGGGCTGACAGTGGACCTGGATACTGAAGAAATTGCAGAAGGAGGCGAAAACAGGTTTAAGCACAAGCTTCCGGTACGGACAAAATATCCGAACCTGGTGCTGAAGCGCGGGTTGCTCGTGGATTCAGAGCTGATAAAATGGTGCAGGGACGCGGTGGAAAATTTCGATATCCGGCCGGCTGATCTCACCATCAGTTTGCTCAACGAAGAACACGAGCCCCTGGTAACCTGGAATGTGGTACATGCCTGGCCCGTGAAATGGAACATGGCCGATTTTAACGCTGAAGAAAGCAAAATCGCTGTTGAAACCATTGAGTTGGCTTACAACTATTTCAATATCAAGTAAAATGCCAATCGAAATTAAAGAACTGCACATTAAAATCAACGTGGATGAGAAGCCTCCGGCAGAGGGTTCCGGACAGTCGAAACAGGCAAAGGACAGGGAGCAGATTATAGCTGCCTGTGTGGAGCAGGTGATGGAAATTCTTTCGAAAAAGGAGGAAAGGTAATATGAGCGGAGAACTGATAAAATTACGCATTAAAGCATATAAAGACGAGAAGTTTTCGGAAGAAGTGGGCGACGGCGAATTCAAAACGTTGCTCAATCCTGAACAATACAAGTTCAATTATAAAATTGAGCAAAACGAAGATCAGGCTTCCGGAACCAGTGCCGCAGCGCCCCGCTTCAACAAGGCGCTTCCCGAGGATCTCGAACTGGAGTTTGTTTTCGACCGCACCGGTGTTTTAGTAGATTACGGAAAGCCGGGAACTGCAGACGACAACACGTTCCGCGACGAAGGAAACGGGATTATCGACGATATTGAAAAGTTCAAAAAGGTAATTTTCGATTACAACGGGGACGAACACAAGCCCAATTACCTGATTATTTCGTGGGGAACGCTGCTTTTTAAGGGAACCCTGTCGGAAATGGACATAACGTTTAAACTGTTCAAATCTGACGGAACCCCCCTGCGTGCCGTGGCCCGCGCCAAATTCAAAGGGTTTGTGGAAGACGATCTCCGGGTGGCGAAGGAAAACAACAGCTCTCCCGATCTGACCCATATTCGTGAAGTGAAGGAAGGCGATACCCTGCCGCTTATGGCATTCCGCATTTACGGCGATTCGAAATATTACCTCGAAGTGGCTAAAGCCAACCGGATTACAAACTTCAGAAAATTAACCGTGGGACAGAAAATTTTCTTTCCACCCATTGAAAAAGTATCCTGATTATGCCGGAACGAGTTATAAATACAGCGCAATCTTCCGATTTGGTCACCCAAAAAATTTTGGTGGCGGGCGAAGAGCTTTCGGGATCGGTTCATGTGCTCAGCATCGATGTGGAAAAGGAGATCAACCGCATACCCACTGCCAAAATTGTGGTGCGCGACGGAGATCCTGCATCACAGGATTTTGAAGTGAGTAATCAGGATTTGTTTGTTCCGGGGAAAGAAATCGAGATCAAAGCCGGTTACCATTCCGACGAAGAAACCATTTTTAAAGGAATTGTAATTAAGCATAACCTGAAAATTCGATCCAGCCAGTCGTTTCTGGTTGTGGAGTGTAAAGACAAAGCGGTTAAACTCACTGTTGGCCGGAAAAGCAAATATTTCTACGAAAGTACCGACAGCGATATCATGGAGGAAATTATCGACGCGTACGGCCTGGAGAAGGATATTGAATCCACGAACGTTACACATAAAGAACTGGTGCAGTACAATGTTTCCGACTGGGATTTTTGTATTGCGCGTGCCCAGGCCAACGGGAAAATCTGCGTGGTGGACGACGGGAAAATTACCGCCAAAAAACCCGATACAAGTCAGGAAGCGGTGGAAACCGTCGCTTATGGCGCTACGTTACTCGATTTCGATGCTGAAATCGATGCCCGGAACCAGTTCCCGAAAGTGACTTCCTACGGCTGGAATGCTTCCGGTCAGGAACTGCTGGAAACCGAAGCAGACGACCCGGGGGTTTCCCTCAACGGAAATCTTTCTCCCGGAGATTTATCGGAAGTGATCGGATCGGAAAACCTGGAGTTGAAAAACGGCGGCGGCGATAGTTCCGGTTTGCAGGAATGGGCCAATGCCAAAAACCTGTTCAACCAACTGGCAAAGGTGAGGGGCAGAGTAAAGTTCCAGGGAATTCCGGCAGTGAAACCAAACACGACACTGACCCTGCAGGGCGTAGGCGAACGGTTTAATGGCAAAGTCTATATTTCTGCTGTTCGTCACCAGGTGACCGAAGGAAACTGGACCGTGGATGCGCAGTTTGGAATCAATCCGAAATGGTTTACCGAAACAACCGACATCAACGATCTTCCGGCTGCCGGACTTTTGGCTGCGGTGAATGGACTGCAAATCGGCATTGTGACGCAGCTCGAATCCGACCCCGACGGGGAAGACCGTATTCTGGTGCGCCTGCCCATAGTGGACAACGAGGAACAGGGAATCTGGGCCAGAATAGCCACGCTGGATGCCGGCGAAAACCGCGGCTCGTTCTTCCGGCCCGAAATCGAAGACGAGGTGATTGTCGGGTTTATTAACGGAAATCCGAACGACGCCGTAGTGCTCGGTATGATGAACAGCAGCGCCAAACCGGCGCCGCTGACGGCTTCCGACGATAATCACGAAAAAGGTTTTGTCACCCGCAGTGAAATGAAATTCATTTTTAACGACGACGAAGTGAGTGTCACAGTGGAAACGCCAAACGGAAACAAAATGGTGATCAGCGATGCCGATGGCGGGATAAAACTGGAAGATGAAAACGGGAATTTTATCGAATTGAATTCGGATGGAATTACCATGGAAAGCGCATCGGCAATAAATATTAAATCATCGACCGATATAAAACAGGAAAGCGGCACAAACATGGAATTAAAAGCCGGCGCTCAGTTTAAGGCTGAAGGTTCGGCCGGCGCCGAGGTTTCAACAAGCGCCGTTGCAGTACTTAAAGGTTCACTGGTTCAAATTAATTAAATAATGGGAAAACCGGCAGCAAGAATTACAGATATGCACACCTGCCCGATGGTAAATCCGGGTGGTGCCCCCCATGTGGGCGGGCCTGTTTTACCGCCGGGCGAACCAACTGTTCTGATTGCGGGCCTTCCTGCCGCACGGGTAGGAGATATGGCTACCTGCGCCGGTCCGCCCGATTCCATTGCCATGGGTTCGGCAACCGTATTGATTGGCGGAATGCCTGCTGCCCGAATGGGAGATGTAACGGCACACGGGGGAACCATTGTAGCCGGAGCTCCAACTGTTTTAATAGGAGGTTAATAAAAAGTTATGGAAAATCAATCGTTTCTCGGAAGGGGATGGAGTTTTCCCCCGGAATTTAACAGGGAATCAAAGGCTGTTAAAATGCTCGAAGATGAAGAAGATATTCGAAGCAGCCTGCATATTTTGTTATCGACAAGACTGGGTGAGCGGATTATGGTGCCCGGTTATGGCTGCAACCTCGACGAGTTGCTGTTCAGTCCGCTCAATCTAACTTTAAAAACTTACGTAATCGATTTGATCAGGACAGCCATCCTTTATTATGAACCACGCATCGATGTCAACAAAATCGATATCGACCCAGCCGACGAACTGAACGGCGTTTTGCTCATAAATATCGATTATACCATCCGGGCAACCAACTCGAGAATGAATATAGTGTACCCTTTTTACAAAGAAGAGGGGAACGAATTATAACCTGAAAAAATATGGCTAACTGCGGCAAGGAAATAGTACTGACACGCGAAGGGACCGACCAGCAGGAGCGGTTTATAGAGGCGCTCAGCCCCGGTTCGGTTAAACTGAACGATTTCAGCCTGAAAGAATGGATGCATTTTGCATACCGTTTTGCAGCGCATGTAAATTATTTCAGCATAAACGAAGATACCGTGCCCTCGGGCGACTGGCAGGACTTCTTTAAAAAAGACGAAGAAATTGAAGCATTTCTTCAAAGTGTGGGCGAAGGAGGAAGTATTTCGCCACACCTGGCACTTTTTGTGGCGTTTGTACAGTTGCTCGAACTCACCAAAAACCGGTTCAATAAACTTACCTGGCGGCACCTCGACTTTTATTATAAAAACATCCTGGATATTGAAAAACTTCCACCCACGCCCGATAAGGTGCATGTGATTTTCGAGCTGGCCAAAAACAGCGTGGAAGCCAAAATAGACGACGGAACCGACCTCGACGGCGGAAAAGATGCCAACGGGCAAAAACGGATTTATGAAACCGACGGCGAGTTTGTGGCCAACCAAATCAAAGTTGCGCAGTTAAGAAATGTGTACAACGACCACGACAACAACAAAATAAAAGCTGCCGAAAACGCAGCTTCGTTCGACGGCATTGGAGGCGATTTCCCCAACGACGATATTAAATGGTGGCCTTTTGGCCATTACAATGCCCCGGATTATCCCGAACTGCCCGACGCACGCGTTGGATTTGCCCTGGCCTCTGAAGTTTTGGAAATGAAAGAGGGAGAGCGAAATGTCAGACTGACCATCGAATTTATCAGTTCGCCTGCCTCGTTCCCGGTTTCCATGCTAACCGAAAACATTGAAATTTGGTGCAGCGGCGAAAAAGGATGGCTGGGACCGTTTAGCGTGCAGTCGCAGGTGAGCGAAGAGGGTGGGGGCGTCGTCTATTCTTCGGGCCTGAATGTGGCCACAAAAAAACTGACGCTCGCATTTCAGATTCCGAAAGATGAAAAACCCGTGGTAGCTTACGACCCGGAAATTCACGGCGAAAATTTTGAAGCCGGTCTGCCGGTGTGCCGCGTGTTAATTCAAACCGAAGATGAAGACGGGCACGCGCTTTACCGCCGGCTGGTTGAAAAAGAGGTAAAATCGGTAACTGTCGATATCGATGTGCGGCGCATTGAAAGCCTCGAACTGGAAAGCGATATTGGCACACTGAATGCGGCCAAACCTTTTTACCCGTTCGGGCCGCAACCGGTTAAACGTTCCAATTTCTACATCGGTTATGCCGAACTTTTTAAAAAAGAATGGAAAACATTCGATGTGGAAATCGGTTGGAAAAATACCCCTGAAAAATTGGGCAGTTACGATGCCTTTGTCGATCTGTATTTTGCCTACCGGACCGATTCCCTTTTCCAGGCCAGTTCATCCGGTTATCTCGACGGGATTTTTCTCCCTGAAACGCTGGCAGCGGAAATCGTAAAGAAAAAGGATGATGTAATATCGAAGCTGGAAGAGGCTTTTAAAATAGTAAATGACGATCCGGACAACTTAATTGTAACCAGCAACAGTTATTTTAAAGCGTTGATTGAAATCATGCACAAAGAGGAGTGGGTGACACTGCCGGGAAAACTTACGCTGTTTAATACCGAAGGAGATGGTTTTGCCACCGATTTTTCCGTTGCAAATGCAGGTTACGAAACCGGTAAAAACGGCCCGGCCCGCCTGTCGCTCGACCAGTCGTTTTTGCACGAACTTTTTCCGCGTGTTTACGCGCTTGCCCTGGCCAGTGACGATAAAAATGCTTTGATCCCCAATGAACCCTATACGCCTTTAGTGGAAACCATTCGCCTGAATTACACCGCAACGGCCAGTTCCAACCTGGCATTGACGGAACAGGCTTTTCAGGACAATGCCCTTAAATTGTTTCACGAACATCCATTCGGCCAGTCGGAAGAACATCCGTTCCTGAAAAACAAGTTTTCTTTTTTGAGCGCGGCGGATAAAAAAATATACACGGTGCCTACCTATTGCAAAGGAGGCGAATTGTACATCGGGCTGGAAAATGGTTTGCCGCAGCAACAGGTTTCGCTGCTGGTGCAGGTGCTGGAAGGAAGTGAAAACCCGGAAGCCGATTCCTTTGTCGGGAAACAGAAGGTGGAGTGGTCGGTATTGTTCGATAACGAATGGAAGCCGTTAAACTCCGATTATATGGTCATAAATGAAACCGACAACTTTCTGAAATCGGGAATTGTCCGGTTTTCCATTCCCAAAGGAACAAACACCGGTAACACCCGGCTACCTTCAGGTTTCATCTGGGTGAAAGCGAAGATTCATAAAAATTACGACGCGGTTTGCAAAACCATTGCCATTTACGCTCAGGCTGTGCAGGCCGGGTTTACCGACAACGGCAACGATTTGTCGCACCTCGAAGACGGCCTGGAAGCCGGAACCATCTCCAAGCTGGTGCAGCGGGTTTCGACGGTGAAAGGCGTGGCGCAGCCATTCAGTTCGTTCAGCGGCGCCCAGCGGGAATCGGATGCCAAATATTACCGGCGTGTGAGCGAGCGGTTGCGGCATAAAAACCGCGCCATTACGCTGTGGGATTACGAACACCTCATATTGCAGAAATTCCCGGATATTCACAAGGTAAAATGCCTGAACCACACTTCTGAAACTTCCTTTTTGGCGCCCGGTGAGGTGCTGATTATCGTCATTCCCGACATCGTTAACAAAAATGTATTCGACATTTACCAGCCACGGGTAAGCAAGGCGTTGCTGAACCAAGTGCAGAAATCCATCAATAAACTCAACTCGTTTCACGTAAATGCCGTGGTGCGAAATCCCGACTACGAGGAGGTGACCGTATATCTGAAAGTGAAATTTTATGAAGGATTCGACGAAAATTTCTATAAGAAGCAACTGAACGAAGACATTACGCGCCTGTTGTCGCCCTGGGCATTTGAAAGGACGGCTGAAATCAGGTTTGGCGTTACACTGCACCGAAGCACGGTAATAAATTACATCGAAAAGTTGGGATATGTCGATTATGTGGCGGATGTAAAACTGCAAAAAGGAGGGGAAACCAGCGCTAAAAGTATTTCACCCGAAAGCCCGAAAGCAATCCTTGTTTCGGCAAAACAGCACCAGATTGGCACCGATATAAAAAGTTGCACAGTACAAACTGAAACCGAAGAAACATGCCAGAGCTGAAAAAATATAGCACAATAAAGAAAAACGTTGCCACGGGCGACGATCTCGATTATGGTTTCCTGCGCAAAAAAGGGCTGGAATACATTGAACAACTGGCCAGCGACATCTGGACCGATTACAACATTCACGACCCGGGAATTACCGTGCTCGAAATGCTGAGCTATGCATTGACCGACCTCGGGGCGCGCATCGAAATGCCGATGGAGAACCTCCTGGCGCCGGAAGATAAAACCGCTCCGAAAATCGAAGAGCAGTTTTTCAGGGCATCGCAGATTCTGCCGACAAAAGCCGTGAGCGAGGCCGACTACCGGAAACTATTTATCGACATCGAAGGGGTTAAAAACTGCTGGCTGAAAACCTACAAAAAAACGGTTTGGGTAGATTGCAAAAATAACAAACTGTCCTACAATGCGGAAGACTTCGAAGCCATTCACAAAGATTACAAGAAGCAGTTCGACCTGAAAGGGCTTTATACCGTGGTTGTCGATTTCGACGACCTCGATAAGGATGAATTTCCGACAGAAGAGTTGCAGGAAGCCGAAAAAAACCGGATAAAGGATGAAATCAGGAGCCGTTTTCATGCCAGTCGTAACCTTTGTGAAGACCTTATCGACATTCAGGAAGTGCAAACACACCCCATTGCCGTTTGTGCCGCCATCGAACTGGAACCCGAAGCCGACGAGGAACTGGTTCATGCCAAAATAATCCATGCCATCGACACCTATTTTTCCCCTTCACTGAAGTTTTATTCCCTGAAGCAGATGACACAGAAGGGGTACACATCCGACGAAATTTTCGAAGGTCCCCTGCTGGAAAACGGGTTCATCGATCCGAAGGAACTGGAAGCCGCCAGCCTGCGTAAAGAAGTTCGTTTGTCGGATTTAATGCAGTTGATAATGGCCATCGACGGCGTAAAAATTATTAAGGATATTTCGATCAACGATTGCAAAAACCCCGACGACGACTCGGATGAATGGATAATTTGCGTGGAGCCGGGGAAAAAGCCGGTGCGGTGTATCGACAGCGCTTACAGCTACTTCAAAAGCGTATTGCCGGTTAATGTTAACAAAAAAAGAGTGGAGTTTTACCTCGACGAAATAAAAAAGGCGGAAAAAGAAGAACAGGAAAAGGCCAAAATTGGGATGGAAATAGAGGTGCCGCAGGGAATTTTCCTTGGTACAAACGAAACCACGACCATTCAAAACGATTTCCCCGACACATACGGAATCGGACGGAACGGTTTGCCGTCGCGGGTAAAAACCGCACGCAAATCGCAGGCCAAACAACTGAAAGGTTACCTGCTGTTTTTCGATCAGACGCTGGCTTCTTATTTCGCCCATCTCGGAAAAGTGAAAGACCTGCTTTCGGTCGATAATAATCTGAAAAAAACCTATTTTACACAAGCTGTTCAGGACATCAAAGATTTTGAGGAACTGGTATCGGATTATCCTGCCGGCGATCCTGAAGTGCTGACCGAAAAGCTGATCGGCGATTTGGACAACAACGTTCAGCGAAAAAACAAGCTGCTCGATCACCTTGTGGCCCGTTTTGCCGAAAAGTTCACCGACTATGCTTTCCTGATGAAACAACTGTACGGGAATTATGCCGACAAGGCGATTCTTCAGTCGAAACAAAGTTTTTTGAAAGACTACGACGTGACCAGCCGGGAACGGGGCAGCGCGTTCAACTATTACCGGCAACCCGAAGAAATGCTTTGGGATACGGAGAACGTGGCGGGTGTGCAAAAGCGCATTTCCCGTCTTGTGGGGATAAAAGATTTTTCGCGGAGGGATTTGTCGGGTTCGTTTATCGAAATTTACGACCTGGTCGATTCCGACGGCGAAACCGTTTACCGCTGGCGGGTTTACGACCACGAAGGCGATATCATTTTGTCGGCTACCGAAAATTATACCACTCCGCAGGAAGCGCAGGACGAGCTGTACCACGCAATGGTTAAAATTGTGGAAACTGCCCCTAAAACAATCATCGAGGCATTTGAAAGCGAAATTCCGGACGAAGCGGTGGTGGGGAACTTTGAAATTCAGATTTCTGATATGGGCAAATACTCCTTCAACGTGCTCGACAGGGAGGCCGATCCCAACGGCACAGACTGGGTAATTGCCCGCCAGTACACCTACCACGATACACAGGAAGAAATAAAGGAAGCCATTCTCGAAATAATAGCATTTATGACAGGTGTGTTCAGCGAAGAAGGCATGTTTCTGATTGAGCATATATTGCTTCGCCCTGACGCAACCGCAGAAACCGTGCCGTTGGATCATTTTATGCCGGTTTGCGAGGGCGATTGCGACGGCTGCCACCCGGTCGATCCTTATTCATTCAGGGTGACCGTGGTTTTACCGGGCTGGACTTATCGTTTTGCCAATGCCGACTTCCGCGATTTTCTCGAAGAACTTATCCGGAAAGAGTTGCCGGCCCATGTATTGGCGCGGATTTGCTGGGTCGGGTACCGGAAAGGACAGGTGCCCGATGAAGAAAACGATATGCTTCGTTTCGAAAAGGCGTACAGGGAATTCTTGCTCGCGAAAACCAATTTGGAGCAGGAACAGGATGAGGAAAAATTAAAAGAATTGATAAAAATACTGAATGAATTAAACTCGGTTTATCCTACGGGAAGACTGATCGATTGCGACGATGAAGATGAAAATCTGGAAGGCAGGATTATACTTGGCCGAACCAACATTGGAAACATTTAATACATAAGCTATGGCAGAGAAATTAACTGAAATTACCACACAGTACCATACGTTTGTCGATAACCAGGTATTGACAAAGGATCAACTGAACGGGTTTATCGATTATTTTGAGGACCAGCACCGGTTGTCGCGGGTTTTCCTGCATGGGGTGGGCATTGTATGCGGTTTTAAGCTGCATTTCGACAATTCGGGAAAAACGGTGACGATTACTCAGGGAGTGGGCGTTACAACCGACGGGGACCTGATCCTGCTCCGTAAAAACATTCCCGAATCGCCGGAAAAATCCATCGATCTGAAAGAAATTAAATTCACCCATTTTCGGAAGTTCGAGGATAATTTTGCCAACTACCGTTTTTTCAGAAGAAAAGAGGAGGGAAGCGAAACCGAAACGCTTATGGATTTATGGGAAATCCTGCCCGGGCAAACCGAAGAGGAAGATCTGCTGGAAGATCTGCCCGACCTGGAAAACAAGGTGGTGCTGCTGTACCTGGAAGCTTATGCAAAAGAGGGCGATTTGTGTACCACCGTCGATTGCGACAACCAGGGCGTGGAACAGGTGGCCCGGCTCAGGGTATTGCTGGTGTCGAAAGAAGATGCGGAGTACATTGCCGAAAACGACTCCCTCTTTTCAAAATTCGATATGGCCGGTAAATATTTCGACCTTCCGGAAGTGGCCGTCCCCCGCGTAATTTTAAATCCGAACAATTCTTCGGATTATGAAAACCTTAAACTGGCTTTTCGTAATGCGATAAACGACAATGCGCTCTTAAGTAATCTTAGCACAGGAATCACAAAAATCATCGAAGACTTTAACGTCATCCTGCAACTGAAACTGCCTAAAAATATCCTGCTTTCACTGTTGGGAAAACTGAAAGAAATAGCTGGTTCGGGCAGTTTCAGCATACCGTTTAATATACAGTACCGCTACGACTGTTTTAAAGATGTGGTGGATACTTATATGGAAATCAAGACGCTGCTGCTTTCGCTGAAGGAAGAGTGCTGTCCCGACATTCACGCTTTCCCGAAACATTTGCTCCTCGGCAGTCTCGACGAAACCGAAAGCCCGGTGAAACATTTCCGGCACCGGTTTTACAAGTCGCCGGCCCTAACGTGCGGCACGGGGAAACTCGAACAGTGCCGGAACCTCGTTTTGCGACTGGTTGAAATCATTAGCGGGTTCGGTGATAAGCCGGGAGAGATAAAAATTACGCCTTCCAAAAAAATGGAGGTTTTGGGCCATCGCGCCGTTCCGTTTTATTACGATGTTAACCTTAAGTTGCTGGAATACTGGAATTATTGCAAAACCGAAAAAAATGCACAGGACACCAACCTGAGCTACCACCGCGAAAACCTGGCCGACCTGCCGCATATCCGGGAACCGTTAAAATACAACATCGACGGCTTCGATTTTTACCGGATTGAAGGCCACCAGGGAAAAAATTTCAAGACGGCACTCGAAGAGATTATCGGGCAAAAGGAACAGTACGGGCTGGCATTCGATGTAAAAGCATTGTCGGTGAACCTGAATACCGAGAACCTGAACATCGACGATTACGAATGTGAATTTGAAGATTTGAAGGTGCTGCTGAGCGCCTGGACAGCCGAGCAGGAATGTATCCTCGCCCAGGTTTCCTCGTTTTTCTCCGGTTTCAGTCTTGTGAATCCCGGCGCAAACGTAAAAGACCCCGTTCTGACCCACCGTGTTAAAGCAAATACATTTACTGTGAGTGATGCCGCTTTTTCTGACCGTTTGAAAGCTGATGCAGGCACTTCGAAATCGACTGATAATGTTTTTTCGGCGCGTGAAAGCTTTGCAAAAGAAAAATTTGCACAGGAAATACTTTTTGAACAGCCGCTTCTTGCTTATAAAAGTACGGTCATCCCCGACAACCTTACCACCGAGAAAGATTCCCTCGGAAGTGTATTGGTAAAAGCCTACGAGGAATCGAAAGGCGGGTCGGTAAACGATGTGATTGCCAAATCGAAAACGTTGGTGGAAGCACAGATTTCCGACGAAGTTTGGGCCGAACAACCTGAAATGAAGGCATTTGTCATCGACCAGTCCATCGAGCTACTGGCATGGTCCAACGAACTCGTGGTAAAAATGCCCGGAAGAATTCAGGATTTTACGGTAAACCAGGTCGATACCTATAAACTGACACTGGAAGAACTTTGTATCCGGGTCAAACAAATGAAAAACCGTTACCAGAACATCGAACTGACCCAGAGCCTGAAACTGTTTATGGATTTGTTAATCAACCAGCTTTCCCTGGTTTGCTGTTCGGGAAAAAAACTGGAAATCCTGTTTGAGGAAATTAGCAAACGAAAAGAAAGTATTCTGATCCGGCTTCAGCTGGCGAAGTTTATCGAAAAACACCCGGGACTGGAACACAAAGCAGGCGTGCAACCCGGCGGAACGTTCGTCCTTGTTTACCTGAACAAAATTCAGACTGAACCTTCACGCGACGTGAGTGTCGGTAGATTTGATGTGGCTGAAAACCTTATAGTTGCCGGGACGAAATCATCTTCAACCAAAGAAACTGCAAATCGGATATCCGAACTGGAAAAATATACCGAATTTCTGAAAAAGGAGAACCTTGCGAAAGATGAAATTTTGAGAGTTGAAGCGGTTATAAAAGATGAACGGGCAAGGCTTGTTGGAAAACTACTGGCGGAGGCCGACATTCCGAACAACACGGTAATTGCCGACTTTTCATTGCCTTACCTGTGTTGTTCCGACTGTGCTCCGGTGAACTTTATCATTCAAAAACCGCCGGCTAAGCTTCAACTTGAGAAAGACACCCTATGCATCGGTTCGGATACCGGTGTCATCCTGTACGATGTTTCACCCGCCGATGGTGTGATAGCAGCCGATCCTGAAACCGATGGACTGACTATTGAGGACGGGAAAATTACCATCGACCCTGATGCATTCCCGGAAGAAATGATCGGCCAGACCATTCGTTTTACCGTCAACCAGCAGGTTACCGATGCTGAACTGACGGTGTACAAAGCGCCGCAGGTCGATTTCGAAGCGCCTGAAAGAGCTGCGGTTGGGCAGGAAATCACATTTAAACCATTGGGCCATCCCGAAGGAGCTTCCTTCCTGTGGGATTTCGGCGACGGCACTGTTTCAGCCGAAGAAAGCCCGGCGCACACCTACGAAGAGTTACCGGGCACCGACGAAAACAGCGTTGTGGTAAAATTGGCTGTTACAGGGCCGAACGGGGTTTGCACCTCCACAGCGGAACATGAAATACAACTTTTTGAAATTATCATAGAAGTTGACCTGACAGAAAGAGACTTTTGTGAAAACGATGAATCCGGACATCCTTTTATAATTACGGGCGAAGGTGCAGAAGTGGTTATTGAAGGCGCTGGTGTTGAACCTACCGCAGACGGAGGTTTTGTTTTCATTCCCGCAAAAGCCGGCGTTGGAGACCATCGGTTTACCATTAACGGCGAGCCGTCAGGTATTGTCGCTACTGTTCATGCCATGCCGGTTGTGGCATTCGAACCGCGACAGGAAGGCAATCAGTTGATCCTGTCCAACAACTCTGCCGGAGCTGTTTCTTATGTCTGGAGCGTTAATGAAGATAAGATTGAAAGGGACGATACTTCTCCGGTAATAATCGATCTTACTCCCGACACTCCGACAAGCTGGGTACTGGTACTTGAGGCAACCAGTGAATTCTGCGGTACAGTGACTACCGAAGCGATAACATTTCAGACCGAACCGGTAGAACCTCCGGCTGATAATTGTATAGAGACAGCAACCGGAGATATGCTGAGAGACCTTGATTTATTGCGGGAATTGAATCTTCCCGGCTCCAATTTTGTGGTCCCCATCTGGATGGCAACAAGCCAGTTGTATGGTGGAACAGATGAATTCAACGAAGGTGTGCTCAACGATGTTGAGAACTTTCTGAAGGGCGGCAACAACGATAAATTATCCGGGCTGTTCCTGAATTTGTGGACACAGACATCGGGCATGATTCTCGAACTTTCCGGTAATCCTGAAAGTGAAGAATTTCAGCGTCTTGTTCAGCTTTTTGCGTTGCAGTTGCGGTTGTTCTACAACATACTGGGATGCCAGAACAACGATGTGCTCGAGGCATCGGGCGAAATTCTGAAACGGTTGCTGGAACAGATTTTGGCCATCCTGAGAAGTTTCAGGGAACGCGATATCAAACTGCCTGAATCGTTAAGGGCATTTCTGGAAGCGTGGGCCGAACGGGTGGCCGGAAAAGCGATACTGGAAGAACATGTGAAAATAATTCTCGAAGATAATCTGGTATAACGTGAACGGGTCAAACCACATCATAGAAAAAGTAGTGGTGGAAATCAACACCGGAAGCCGGAAAACCGCCGAAGTTATTAAAGATAACGTCAGCGCGTTTCTGGAAAGAGAACTTTTTCCCCGACTCGAACAATTATTGGATAAATACCATCACTCCGGAGGGTTAGTGCGTTTTAATTCGTTAAACTTGGAAATTGCTACCCTCCGGTTTGATACTTTTAAAAATATGGAACCGGAGATTATCCGCCGTCTGGCTGAAAAGCTGGAGTCATCGGTTGGAACTGTAAATGGAAAAAAGGTTACCGATTCGGAAGAAAAAGGGAGTATCGAACGTATTTCGGCGTCCCGAAACCGGGAAGATACTTTTTTGTTTTTTCTCGGAAACGGATACCTCCCCTGGTTTGGAAGGAAAGCGTATATCGATGAATTGACGACGTTTTCAACATGGGAAAAAAGCGTTGCAGAAAAAAACGATTTTTTCCATCGTCTTGTTAATGTGTTGAAAAAAAAGCCGGAGGCTGTCGATCGTTTGGTACTTCAGTTCGATCCGGAAATTGCAGCATTGTTTCTCGCGCAGACCTATTCCGGCTACCGGGAAGTGGAGAAAAAAATGTTGTCTTTTATTGAAAAACAGAATTCACAATTCCGTCGTCTGTTTCTTAAATTTTTACTGCTCATTTTTACCGGGCATGAAACGAAATACCTGCTGCAAACCGCCCGCGATCTGGCAGCGGAAGTTTATGCTTCCGAAAGTTCAGCGATGGATAAAAAAAGAAAAGATGCTGTTTCTGAAGTAAAAGCGATAATTCGGAAGGCGGTTGATATCCAACTGAAAACCAAACCGGAGCAGAAAGACGAACTTTCGGTTTTCCTGAATCTGCTTCGTTTTCCCGAGCCTGGTGAAAACGAACCCTCAGCTTTAAAACCAGACCTGAAAATGGGACGGTCGAAGGAAAAACGGTTAAAAAAGGATACTGTGCCTGAGAATGGTTCTAACGGAACAGAAGGGCAGGAAACGATTTCAGCGCCGGAAAATGCTGAATGGTTACCTTTTTTTGAAAAAGAAGAGGGTGAAATTGCCGTAACCAACGCAGGCCTGGTGTTGCTTCATCCTTTTTTGAAACCGTTTTTTGAAACTGTTGATATAAGCGACGAACATGGGAATATAAACGAAGCCAGACGTCATTTGGCTGTTCAACTGGTGCACTACCTGGCCGCTGGGGAGGAAGATTTTTTTGAAGACAACCTGGTTTTTTGCAAATTTTTGTGCGGTGTTCCGCTTGAGATGCCGATTCCGCGCGCTAATCTGCTAACACAATCAGAAAAAAATGAAGCCAGCCAACTTTTAAAAGAAGTAATCAAACACTGGGGGGCTTTAAAAAATACGTCCCTGGACGGCCTGCGCCAGATGTTTCTGCAGCGTAACGGAAAATTATTTAAAAAGGAAAAGAACTACAAGCTGATTGTGGAACGGAAAGCGCAGGATATTCTGCTGGATAAGCTGGGGTGGAATATTTCGCTGGTAAAAATACCGTGGCTGAAAGAGTTGTTATACGTTGATTGGTAAAGTTATGAAGACAAAAACATACAGGAAGTCAAGAAGAAGGACGAGAAGGACTTCGCCTTTTTTTACAGCGCGGGGCAGTTCCGGTTTTTTGGGATTGCAGGCTAAACTGTCGGTCGGAAAACCGGGTGACAGGTATGAAACGGAAGCCGACGCCGTTGCCGATAAAGTGGTGAGTCGGACCGAATCCGGCCCCGGTCGTTTTTTCAATACTCCCGGAGCATCTCTTTTTACCGGACACGAGGGATTTGTACAGGAAAAACCGCTTGCCGAAAGTATAACTCCGCTGGTTCAGAAACAGGAAGAGGAGGAAGAAGAGGTTCAGGCCAAACAGTTGGGAAACATTCAGATGCAAACAGAGGAGGAAGAAGAACCCGTTCAGGCCCAGGTAGAGGAAGAAGAGGAACCGCAGGCTCAGGTAGAGGAAGAGGAAGAACCGGTGCAGGCCCAGGCGGAGGAAGAGGAAGAAGAAATGGCACAAATGCAGCCTGAGGAAGAAGAAGAACTTGCAGCACAGCAGGGACAGGCTGTGGAAGAACCCGAAGATGAGGCGTTGGTTGCCGGACAGGTGGAAGAAGAGGAGGAAGAACCGGTACAGGCCAGCCCGAACGGGCAAACTGCTGTTAATCCCTACACCGAGAGCAAATTAAAAAACAGTGCCGGAAGTGGTAATAGAATGGATACAGCGACCCGCAACGAGATGGAACGGGGATTTGGCGCCGATTTCGGGAATGTGACTATTCATACCGATACCAAAGCGGAGCAAATGAGCAGGGAACTGGGCGCCCAGGCTTTCACCCACGGAAACGACATTTATTTCAACAAAGGAAAATACAACCCGCAGTCGAAAGACGGCAAGCACCTGCTGGCGCATGAACTGACACATACCATTCAGCAAAATGGAATGATACCCTCCCGGTTACAGATGACAATCGGCGACGGGCATGATCTGACTGCGGCGCGTTTTTCGGGTAATGCCGATCTGGAGGCGGTTTACGATAACGAACGGCTGCTGAGGGTCGGTGATTCCGGTGCAGCCGTTTCGGCGATGCAGCAGGCTTTGGTCGATGCCGGTTTTCCGCTCCCGCGGTTTGGCGTCGATGGTATTTTCGGTAACGAAACCCGCCGGGCATTGATGAACTTCCAGCGGTCATCCTCTTTATCGGCTGACGGCGTACTGGGGCCGAACACCATGTCGGCATTAAATGCACTGTACACCGGGGGAGCTCCTGCACTTCCGCCGCCGGTACCTGTTGTTCCGCCGCCTACAGCGCCGCCGGTGGTTACCTCGGAAACCATCAAAAGCGCTCCCGACGGAACGCCCGATACCCGCAGAACCGTGGGGGTAGGAGAGCGTGTGCGGTTTACAGCCAACACGTCGGGTACGTGGACGGTTTCCGACGGCCATATTATCGGGCTGAATACCGGTTCGAACATTGTGTGGGAGGCGCCGCCAACTGCAACTGCACCCACTATTACGGTGACAACACCGGGCGGTACACGGGTTATTCCGATGACGGTGATTGCGCCCAACGCGCTGACGATGACCGTGAACAGGAATGATGCGATTCCCGCCGGAACAGCCGGGGCATGTATGATTACCGATGTGGTGGTGAATCCGCTGAATGTGAATTTCGGACGTACCCAGTGGCTCGAAGTTCCCGGTCCGGCAACCAATGTTTCGGGTTACTTTACCCGGTTTGCCGCGGCCACCATTTTTCATCATCCGAATCCGGATTATCTGCCGTTTAACGACAACAACTCCGGATTGCAGGATCACGCTTCGTGGCATGCCGTTCCGGCCCCGTTCTCGTTTGGAACGTTCGAGTGGGTTATTCCCAACCGGTACAAAATCGACGGTGAATCCGATGCGCAGGGCCGGATATTTACCAACACGGTACAGGCCTTTTTTATGTTCCCCGGCGGAACGATGATGATTACCAAAGCGGGAGCTTCGGTTATCCGGTTCATCAATAACGTTGTGATTTAATGAAGTATGAAACGCTACATATTGAATTGCTGGTGAGTTCCGAACTGTTGAAGTCGAGCGAAGTGGCTGATTTTGAAGTGGGACTGAACCTGACCAATGAAATTGACAGTCCGGTTCATTTCGATATAGCGGAAACGGAATTGTATGTAAACGATACGAGAAATATTGCATGGGATTTGGCCGTGCAAAACGGGACGATTGTAAACCTGAGAATTTCACCCCGAAAAAGCAAAACCGTAAGATGGCCGCTGGGCAATGCAATGTTTGAAAAACCGGGAAAATACAGGCTCGAACTTCGGTGTGGCGACCTTGTACAAGTAAAGGAAGTGACTGTATCGGAGTAAACTATGTATAAATTTTAGTTTGACGGATAGTTTTGATGCATGCTGAAAAAAATACAAAAACGAATTCGCTTTCTTCCTCTTTACGGGGAAGCGGATGGAATTCGCTCTTTTTTCAGCCGAAGCTGAATGTGGGGACTCCCGGCGATAAGTATGAGGTGGAGGCCGATAAAGTGGCCGACCAGGTGATGGAAAGAAACCAAAACCAGGATGCTTTTCTGAATACACCTTCTCCTTCTCCTTTTTTTCACACTGCTCAAACTAATGGAATTCAGAATTCAAAGGATGGTGAATTTCCGGTTCAGGAAGCAATCGGAGTAGATCTTCTGGAAGAACAGGTGTCTCCTGTTTTTCAGTCAGATGCGGATGAAGAAAACGGAGGGGGACTGGTACAGCAAAAATGTACGGACTGTGAAGAAGAATCG
>CAZXHP010000022.1:0-3808 GCA_964639655.1 uncultured Mariniphaga sp. | reverse complement strand
AGAAAACGGAGGGGGACTGGTACAGCAAAAATGTACGGACTGTGAAGAAGAATCGCTTGTGCAAAAGCTGGAGGAAGAAGAAACGGAATTGCCACAGGTGGAACAAACCGGCGCTTCGGACATGATTAGCAGGTACCCGGACTCCGATTGTGAAGAAGGCGAAACCATCAGCCGTGCGCAAACGGTTGTTTGGTTCGAACATGATTCGACCAATTTCAGGAACGACAGCGAAGTAAACTCCTCCACCCATTTTATGCTTTTGTTGCATGAGATTCAAAGCTATCTGGGAATGACCGGCCCCGACGGCGTTATCATGATACACGGCTATGCAAGTGAAGAAGGAGGTGCAGCGCATAATCATACCCTTTCGGTGCAAAGAGCTTTGAGGGTCAGAAGTCTGCTGGCCGCGTTCGGTATTCCCGAGTCGCAAATGATACCCATCGGACACGGTGAAAATATTGAATATGAGGAGCTGGAATACAACCGCCGGGTGGAAGTCACTTTTTACCCGACGGTAACCTGTATGGAATTCGATCCGCTCCCCATATCCGGTTCGGTAACGGTGATGGATTGTTCCGACGGGCGCGACATCAACAGCGATGCCGACCACGATCTCGATAAAGACCAACACCGGCCGGATGACCGGAGCCCGGATATTTGGGTGTACGACAATCTGTTAGGGGAGAACCTCGCGTATTCCGATTTTTATATCGGTTTTTTTACCGGAACTTTTGGTGTGGACACTTCCGACGACAACCGGCTTTTCAATAATTTCACTGCCGGAAGCGGCGGACAAATTCACTTCGGTACCGGAAGCGATATGGCCAGGGAAATAGGTGGAACGGATGCATTTACCGAATTTGCCGATGAGTTTGAAGCTTCTGTCAGGGCTTATTTTAATGAACACCATTCGCTGCACGGCTTCGAATGCCAGGCAGAGTTAATCCGCACCCGCCCGGATTATGTGGGGGGATCGGACAGTCTGTTTTCCTGGGCCGTGATGGGCGGCTACCAACGGCTGGAGGCCCACATCGACCTGTCATCCGGTGAAATAGACATCACCTACCGCGTTTATGATCATTACGGAGCCGGGGTAAGCGATGCGTGGAGTTACCTGCCCGGGCTTTCGGCCATGTATTACCTGCAACATTATGTAACCGATTCCGATAGCACTTATGTCCCGTTTATCTGGTCGGTACGGATAAACAGGGTAAACGAATTATAAATTGACTTGGACTGAAAAGAATGTTTAAGACTGCAACAAAAAATAAGGGGAATAAACCGAATAATACTTCGCTTTTTCAGAACGGTGAAAAAGCGAACGGCACTTTTTTTCAGCCAAAACTGAATGTAGGAAAGCCCGGCGATAAATACGAAGTGGAAGCCGACAAAGTGGCCGATCAGGTAGTGGATCATTCCACGATGACGGAGCAGTCCTTTTTTATGCCTTCTGTTTCCCCACCCGTAAATTCAGGACAACCGGCCCCGGTTCAGCAGAAGCCCGTTGCAGACGGTATTACACCCTTGATTCAAAGGCAGGACGAGGAAGAAGAAATGATGCAGATGCAGCCCGTAGAAGAGGAGGAGATAGTCCAAAGCCAGGCGGAAGAAGAGGAAGAAATGGTTCAGCAGCAACCCGAAGAAGAAGAGTCATTGCAAATGCAGCCAGTGGAGGAGGAAGAAAAGATGGTTCAGCAGCAATCTGAAGAAGAAGAGGAATCGTTGCAAATGCAGCCCGCTGGGGAGGAGGAAGAAGTGGTTCAAAGCCAGGCAGAGGAGGAAGAAATGGTTCAGCAGCAACAGGATGAGGGAAATGAACCTGCATTAGCTGAAGCGGCCGGAGGCGAAACGTTGCAGCAACAAACGGAAAACATACAACCGGCGATGCCGAATCACGCATTTAACAGCATTCAAAAACAGGAGGTGGAGGAAGAAGAACCTGCGGAGGTGCAGGCTTCTGAAAATGAAGAGCGCCAGCCGATCATGGCTGAAAAGGAAGGGCAGGTTCAGGCAAAAGCAGACAGTGCCCCGGCAATTCCTTCTGGTTTTGAATCCGGCTTAAACGGAAGCAAGGGAAGCGGCTCTCCGTTGCCTTCCGGAGTTAAAAGCCAGATGGAAAGCGGGTTCGGGACCGATTTCAGCAACGTGCGCATTCACACTGATTCCGGCGCCGCCCAAATGAACCGGCAAATCGGGGCGCAGGCGTTCACCCACGGCAGCGATATCTATTTCAACGAAGGAAAGTTTAACCCGGCCTCCCGGTCGGGGCAGCACCTTATTGCACACGAGTTAACACATACCGTACAGCAGGGCGCTTCGGTGCAGCCGAAAAGGATTCAGCGGGTGGAAGGTGAGGAGGTAGCAGAAACTCTGTCTAACGAACATACTTTTACGGATGAAAGAACGCGTGAAGAATATTCAATAGATACCTCAAAACAAGAAGCAGTTCTTCCGACTATTGGAGTACCAAGATTTAAAGTGCCGTTTGGTCCGGGTACCCAATTTAATTTACCTGTCGGTGGTTCGGAAAGGGAGAACAACCATATTCCGGTTTGGGAAGAGGCAGCAATGGGGGGTTCTGGATTTACACAGGAATTTGATAGTAAAGTTCAACAGGAAAATGCTCCGGCGCTGATGTTCAACAACAGTCCCATTTATTATCTAACATTAAAGGGTGGTACTGCCAGGCAGAGAAGGGGACAAGCGGAAGGGGACGAAGGTGTAATTTTTGGAAATCAGGCATCAGTAAAAAGAAGGATTTCAAGACCTTACTGGACTTCAAACGGGCAATACAGACCTCACGATGTAGATCATAAGCAGGAATTACAATTAGGTGGAGCTGAAACTGACGTACAAAATATGTGGATGTTGGAGTCTTCTGCCAACAGGTCTTCAGGTTCATTGATAAAAAGTGAAATTGAGCGGAAAATTAAATTTTTGTTGTCAGGTTCGCGGGATCATCTACAGTCACCGCCTGACTTTAACACGGTGAAAAATTCCTACACCATAACGGTGAGAAACGGGATTTCTGCAGGGCGGAGTATGCGTTTGAACAGTGATGCTGATCCTAATCAGTACTGGACTCTCGATAATGTTAAAGACGGAAGACATTTAAGCGGGTTGAAATTTTTAACCGAGGCTGAAGTAGAGGCTGCCGGTTTGAGGGGGAGTCCTGATGAATTAATACTTTACTCCAATAGTGTTGGAGGACGGGCAACAAGGATACCATGGGATGAAGCGGCCAGAAATTCAGGGAGGAAGGACGGACTTTCGGCATTGAATTTATGGATTGGAAGAAGAGGAGGTGCTAATCTCAGAATAGATAGTGTTATCTATAATTCTTCAACGGCAGGCGGAGAAGGTCAGGGTGGAAATGGAGCCATAATATGCACAGCTTTTCCGGGTTCGGAAGGAATGATACGGGAAAAGACAAATTTAGCGTTTACCATCAACCCTGCGCCGGGTGTTTCCTATGGAGGGGTTATTTCAAGACCAAGCGTTCTTCAGGCTGCCCTACACGCACTGGAGTTGAGGCAACTAAGCCCGATAACATTAACAAGCGCTGAGTTGGACGATGAAGTTGGGTTAAAGGCTTCCGGCACTGTTGCACCAACTGTACCTCTTATTGGAAATGCAAATATTAATGTTGAAATTAATGCGGACGGCGTAAGAATAAGTAAAATTTTCAGTGCGGGTGATTTTAATTTTCCTCCTCCGTTTAGGATTGATAATACAAGTTTGGAGATTTTTGCGGGCACTGATGGACTTGGCATCGAAGGCCGTGTCGATTTCGGCATTGACCAGGTGG
>CAZXHP010000021.1:0-30177 GCA_964639655.1 uncultured Mariniphaga sp. | reverse complement strand
ACTGAAAAACATACTTTCTATTACGGAATTGACCCGGGATTTTCACCCTGCGGGGGGAATTTCATCTACAAATACGAATACTAACTTAAAGTGGGTAAAAATTTGTGTCTCGTTCCAGCAATATTTCTCCCGTTGTGGTATCCATAAAAATCTGCCAGTGCGACGGCTTAAACTCCCAACAAACACGCAGTTCCAAATGGTTTTTTGTAATATAGGGATAAATTATTTTCCGGTATTCCTGCAAATCAGGTTCAGAAATGATGTGGGTTAATTTCTGATGCCAGCCATTGTAGCTGGTTAATTCGCGGCCGGTTAGAACCGTTTTGGCCAGTTCAACCGACACCTGATCGGTTGGTGGAATATAAACATCCGGATACCAGTGGCCAAAAATGTGATGAACTCCTGTTGCATTGGCCGAAATGTTCAGCAATGAATTATAAACTTCCAAACCATCTATTTCCTGTTCACCAAAACTGATTCCCAAATGGTTGTAAACAGAAGAATCTGGTCTGGAATAAGTACCGCCAAAATCCAAAAACCGCGCATCAGTTTTTTGCGGAACCAACTGCGCTGTATCGATAATTCCGGTAAACTGACTTTTTTCAACCAAATAAAGCTTTGCTTCAGTAATTAAAGTTGCTACATCAGTAAACTGGTTTTTGTATAGTTGTTTCCGAACCTCGTAATCGCTGTTGTACGACCACCCCACGAAACCGAATGAATCAATTTCGGCAAAAGTAAATTGTCCCTGCTCAAACTCTTTTTGCTTGTTTTCTCTTTCAAGTGGTGATAATTTTCGGTAACGGGTGGGGTAATTGGAATCGTTTATTTCAAACAATACCGAATAAATTTCATCCTCGTTTTTATTACACCCGAAAAGGATTACCAACGCCAAAAACAACAAAATTCTTTTCATCATCAGTAAATTTCTATTGGTTAACAGATGCGCGAAGGACTAAAAAAGTTGCGTCAGTTTTTTGGTTTTCAAACAATGAAATTAAAAATGCATCACGTTAAACGGCCCGTATCAGATCAAATTTTTTCCAAAACTATCAAAGCTGATTTTTATCACCATTCATTTTCCTGAAGGAAAACTATCTTTGTCTGTTCTGTGACAATTCTATCAACAAAAACCGAATAATCGTTAACCGATGTTTAAAAATCATCCCAAAGGTTTGATAGTCGCCTTTTTCGCTAATATGGGCGAACGATTTGGTTTCTATACCATGATGGCTATCCTTGTGCTTTTTCTTCAGGCAAAATACGGTGTAAATGCCGAAATTGCCGGCAGCATCTACAGTTGGTTTTATTTTGCCATATACGCACTTGCGCTGGTTGGCGGTATAATTGCCGATGCCACCAAAAAATACAAAACTGTAATACTTGCCGGAATCATTATTATGTTTGCCGGTTATGTTCTGATGACCATACCGGGAATGCCGCTTTCACTCACTATTGTTTTCCTTTTCACTATTGCGTTGGGAAATGGTTTATTTAAAGGAAATTTGCAGGCGGTGGTCGGGCAAATGTACGACAACTCAAAGTACGAAAAACTGCGCGACAAAGCTTACCTTATATTTTATATGGGAATTAACGTAGGGGCATTTTTTGCGCCTTTTGCCGCCACAGCAATGCGCAACTGGTGGTTAAAAACCAATGGTTTTCTGCATGATGGCAGTTTGCCGGCTTTGTGCCACCAGGTTATCGGCGGTAAACTCACACACTCCGCACAATTTACAGAACTGGCCAACAGTGTTTGCCTGAATGGTCCGGTAACCGATTTGAACCAATTTGCACACGAATACATCGATGTTTTTTCGAAAGGATACAATTATGCTTTTGCCATTGCTGCCGGAGCAATGTTTGTTTCGTTGCTGGTATATCTCATTTTTAGCAAATTACTGCCCAATAAGGAAGTTACGGCAACTGCGAAAGAGGTGAAAGTGGAAAAAAGTTTCAAAAAAATCGGAATTTCTTTGGGTGTAATGCTCATTGTTGCGTTTGGCATTTATTTCGGTTTTGGCAACGCCGACATTGGATTTGCGTTCGGACTTTTCGCGGCTTTTGTGGCCTGGATGCTGCAGGCATCGAACAAGGAGGAACGTCCGCGCGTAACTGCTTTGCTGCTGGTTTTTGTAGTGGTTATTTTCTTCTGGATGTCGTTCCACCAAAACGGTCTCACACAAACCATGTTTGCCCGCGATTATACTGTAAAATCAGTAGGTCCGTTTACTTACCTGTTTTTTAACCTCTGGTATATCCTGGCATTTATCGGCGCCGTGACAGGGTTGATAATGCTGCTGCGCAAAAAACTGAAAAAACAAATACGCACTTTAGGTGGTATTTTGTTTGCCGGACTGGGATTTTTGACCTGGTATTTTTACAGCAACGGCGATCCGCAACACGCTATTGCACCCGAAATTTTCCAGTCGTTTAACCCGCTGTTTATTGTTTCACTCACGTTTTTGGTAATGGGCCTTTTTACGTGGCTTGCCAATCGCGGAATGGAACCTTCCACCCCGAAAAAAATCGGAATCGGGATGATTATTGCCTCGTTCGGCTTTCTGATTATGCTTGTCGCATCGCTCGACGTAGTTTCGCCGGTACAACTGCAGGGAGAAGCAGTGCCCGACACATCGCGGGTTTCACCTTACTGGCTGATGAGCAGTTACCTGGTGCTTACCATTGCCGAACTGTTCCTCAGTCCAATGGGGCTTTCGTTTGTTTCGAAAGTTTCGCCGGCGCGTTTCCAGGGACTGATGCAGGGGGGCTGGCTGCTGGCTACAGCGGTGGGAAACAAATTGCTGGGAATTGGCAGTTATTTCTGGGATCGGTTGGAACTCTGGCAACTCTGGGCCATTTTCGTAGTGTGTTGTCTGGCTTCGGCTGCATTTATATTCTCTATAATGAAAAGGTTGGAAAGGCTGACCAAATAGTAACTTATCCAATTTAAAAACGAAAAAAGGAGCAAAAATCTGCTCCTTTTTGTTTTTATAATTTTTCCATTTCTTCTTTTAACCATTTGGGCCGGTCGGTGGTAATGGCCTTCACACCGAGGTCGGTCATTTTTTTGGCAATTTCAGGGTCATTCACCGTCCAGGTCAAAACCTCGATGTTCAGTTTTTTGGCCAAATCCATAACATCCTCATTAATAATCTTGTAACTCAGATTCACTCCTTCCAGCCCGGCTTCGGCAGCTTCCACCATTTTCTTTTCAAGCCCCTGTTTGTTCGAACTTAACCAGTAGCATGCATTGTCTGGAAATTCTTTTTTTGCATCGAGAATGGTTTCCCAGCCGAAACAAATAAAAATCATCTGATCTTGTTTACCGCTCTTTTCTATCTCCCTTTTTAAATGCGGAAGAATTTCACTTCCGGTTTTAATTTCGACCACCAGTTTTTTCCCGTCGGGAACGGTCTCCGCAATTTCCGAAAAAAACGGAAGTTTTTCACCTTTGTACTTCCCGTCTTTCCAGGCTCCCACATCCAAATCGCGCAGCACCAGCGACGGTGTGTCTTTAATACTAAAGTTCTGTTTCCCGCCCGTCGTTCTTTTGGTGTCTTTGTCGTGCAAAGCCATCACCCGGTTGTCTTTGGTCAGATAGACATCAATCTCCACGGCATCGGCCCCCAGTTCCCAGGCCAGGTTTGCCGAAGCGACCGTATTTTCAGGCGCCAGGTAAGATGCCCCGCGGTGGGCAATAAATGTTTGCTGCGCAAATACGCCAAAACTGCATACAACCAATAAAAAAGTAATCTGAATCTTCATAATTTTCTGAATTTTTGGCTCGAAGATAAAAAGGAAAAAAGTTTTTCGGGCAGTTTTACACGAAAAAATGTAGTTTTACACTTTGTTAAAACAGGCATGAACAAAGGAAATACTTCACATACAGGCATCTTCGTTTTAAACCTGGTGGCCAAATTCCCATTCCGGGCCTTGTACCTTCTTTCAGACATGTTCTTTTTACTGGTTTACCACGTGGTACGTTACCGTAAAAAAGTGGTAATGGAGAATTTACAAAACTCATTTCCCGAAAAAACGAAAAAGGAACTCAAAACAATTGCCCGAAAATTTTACCGCCATTTTGCAGACTTAACGCTCGAAACTATTAAGCTGGCCAACATTGGTGAAACAGAGTTCAAAAAACGGATGATTGTAAAAAATCCGGAACTGATAAACCGGTATTTCGAACAGAAAAAAAGTGTGGTGGTGCTCACCATGCACTACAGCAACTGGGAGTGGGGAAGCGCGTTTCCGTTGTTTCTCAGGCACAAAATACTGGGGGTATATAAACCATTGCATAATCTCCGGTTCGACCGTTACATGAATCAAAACCGCGCCCGTTTCGGAGCTGAAATGGTTTCCAACTCCCTGATTTTACGTCGCGTGATAAAGGCGCACAACGAACAGCAACCAGTGTTTATCTGGCTGGCCGGCGACCAGACGCCACCCTGGTTTCATAAATTCTGGCTGATGTTCCTGAATCAGGAAACCATGTTTTATCCCGGCCCGGCAATCCTTTCCCGGCGGTTTAACTGCCCGGTAATTTTCCAGAAAACCGTAAAAAAGAAACGTGGTTTTTACGAAACCACTTTTGAAGTTTTGTTTGAAAACCCGGCACAATTCGGCGCAACTGAAATTATGAAAGCTTATATTCAGAAAATGGAAGAAACCATCGGCGAAGAACCTGCGTATTACCTCTGGTCGCACAAACGCTGGAAAAACAAGCGTCCGGCTGATGTGGAATTGAAAGGATAAAATTGTTAAAATTAACTCTGTTTTATTTTAAAAGTAATCAAAAACTCAAGAACTTAATCGTTAGATTGTTTTGTTTCACAATGAAAAACAAAAAACTTGAATATACAGACCCGCGTTATCATGAAAGCTTTTTAAAAAAGATGCTTAACAGCATGCTGGTCGGAATTCTGTACCTCATTTCCTTGCTCCCGTTTAGGGTGTTATTCGTTTTTTCCGACATTCTTTGTTTTTTTCTGCGCCGCGTATTGCATTACCGCGAAAAGGTAGTTATGACCAACCTGAAAAATGCTTTCCCTGAAAAATCAGAAAAGGAGAGAAAACAAATTGCCGGCAAATTTTACCGGCACCTTACCGACTTAATGGTTGAAAACTTAAAACTCCATACCATCAGCAAAAAACAAATGGATAAACACCTTAGGCTGGAAGGAATGGAACTCATTAACAACTATTACCGGCAGGGACGAAGTATAATTCTTTTAGCGATGCACCATAATAACTGGGAATGGTGTAGTTTTATGCAAACCCAAACTCCACATTATGGACTGATGATATATAATCCTTTGAGGGGCAACCAGGCTATGGAAAAATTCCTCAACCATTCGCGCGAACGATGGGGTGGCAAATGTATTCCGGTGCACCAGTCGGGCCGGGTGACACTTGAATTCCACCGTAAAAAAATTCCTGCCGGACTGTGGCTGGGCGCCGACCAGACACCTCCTGCCCATTCAAAGTTCTGGACCATTTTCTTAAACCAGGAAACACCTTTCTTTTCCGGGCCTGAAAAAATTGCTGCCAAAACCAACCAACCGGTATTCTTTCAGCACATGACCAAAACCGGGCGCGGACATTATGTGGCCAATTTTGTTCCGTTAATTGAAAAACCGGCAGAAATGATGCCCAAAGATATCTTGCTGACTTACGTGCACAAAATGGAAGAAATTATCCGGCAGGAACCGGAACATTACCTGTGGTCACACCGCCGCTGGAAACATAAACGACCGGAAGAAATTCCGTTAACCCTGTAACAGAAGCAACAGCAATGACTGAAAGCCTTCCCGATGTTTACCTGTTTAACCCCACCTGTGAATATGCGGTGGCCAACGGTTATGCATCGTGGCAACCGAACCGCCTGCTGCAAAAAATGGAAGAAGATTTGGGATCCATTCCGCTTTTTTTTGCCCGGCCAACCGATATGGTACTGGCAAAGAAAGTCCCTGCACCCGAATTTTTGGCAGCGCTGGAAAAAATTGGAATCACACCGCCACGTTTTATTTCGACAGATGAAATTACCAAAAACCGACAGTTTATCAACGAACCCAAACAGCAGTTACTACCGTGGGGGTGGAGTCCGGCCGCTCACCGGTTACTCACTCCCCTGAAAAATTCCTGCGCTGAAGATTTCAAAAAATCGCCTGCCTTTAACTGGAAACCTGAATACCGGGAAATCTATTCCAAAAAGTTTGCCCTGGGAATTTTAGAAACTTTGCTGCCTGAACTTCCCCCGGAAAAAAATTTGCCGCCTCATTTGCTACCAAAAGTTTGTTCAACCAAAGCCGAACTGAAAGCATCCCTTCACCGTTGGGGAAAAATTATGGTAAAAGCGCCGTGGAGTAGTTCCGGACGCGGATTACAGCGAGTTAGCAAAACTCCGGTGGTGGAAAAAGTGTGGGAAAAACTGCTTGGAATTATCAATGAGCAGGGATATGCCATTGCCGAACCTTTGCTGGATAAAGTTCTGGATGTGGCCTTTCAGTTTGAACTGAAACAGGGCAAGGTTCACTTTTTGGGAATCAGCAGGTTTTTAACTGACAACAAGGGACAATACCAGGGAAATTTTCTGAACGGCTGGCCGGAAGATTTGAATGCAACAGTACTGCATTTTGCAGAATCACTTCCTGAAATGCTTGTTGAACCGCTGATTAAGACCCTTGAAAACAGCTTACTGGCAAAATATTACGAAGGAAATTTTGGAGTTGACACGCTTATTTTCCGGGACGAAAAAGCTAATTTGCGGGTAAATCCCTGCCTCGAAATCAATGTCAGGCAGAACATGGGCTTGCTTTCACTTCGGGTTGAAAAAATGATTTCACCCGGCAGCAGAGGATATTTCAGAACATTTTACCAACAAGGTCTGTCATTTTTGGAATTCAAACAGCAAATGGTGACTGACCATCCGCTATCACTTCAGCATGGGAAAATTCGTTCGGGATTTTTTGCGCTGACTCCCGCCCGTGAAATTTCAAAATTCGGAGCTTATCTGCTTGTTCCCAAATAATTATTTTTTTCTTAATTCGCCCATAGATTACTAATAGACCTTTTTGTCCACCATTGAATATTTTGTATATTTGCGGGAGTATAATTCAAAAAATAGCATTATGAAAATTACATCAGCTACACCGGTTGGCGAAGTGGTGAAAACCAACTTCAAAGCAGCCACCACGTTCCAGGCGAACAAAATAGATTATTGCTGCAACGGAAATCAAACCATTTCGGAAGCCTGTCAAAAAGCAGGAATCGATGTGGAACAGCTCACGAAGCAACTTGAGGAAATTTTGCAGGATTCAGACCCCGACACAGAGTATATCAACAACCTTGAATTAAGCGCACTGGCTGATTATATCGTTAATCGCCATCACGCTTATGTGCAGAAAAACATTCCGTTTTTGAAACAAAACCTCGACAAAATTGCTGACGTTCACGGGGCAAGCCATCCGGAACTGGCTCAGGTAAGGGACGAGTTTTATGAATCGGCAGGTGAACTGACCATGCACATGCAAAAAGAAGAACTTTTATTGTTTCCGTATGTTAAAAATATGGAGGAGGCAAAAAAGGAGAATAAAAATTTGCCGTCGCCTCCGTTTGGAAAAGTTGCCAATCCGATTGCAGCCATGATGGCCGAACATGAAAATGAAGGAGAAAGGTATGAACGCATTTCGGAATTGACAAATAACTATCAGGTCCCGGCTGACGGTTGCACCACTTACGAGGTAACTTTAAAACAACTGGCCGACTTTGAAAAAGATTTGCACAGGCACATTCACCTGGAAAACAACATTCTTTTTCCGAAAGCCGAAAAACTGGAAAAGAGTTTTAATTAACATGAGCAGAACACCAGCAATAATTTCAGGAACCCTGCTCTTTTGGGCAGGGTTTGTTTCTTCCATTAGTTTTATGGAAGCCTGGCTGAAATTTCAGGCGCCGGGCGTTACATTGCCTGTCGGGCTGAGTATTGGCAAGCTGGTATTCACTGCCCTGAACCGGGCAGAGTGGGTGTTTATACTTGTACTGGCTTTTCCGGTAATTCTCCTGTTCAGGATTTTACCCCAAAAATTTCTTCTTTTATCAGCCCTTTTGCCGGTGATTTTATTGATTCAAACATTTTGGCTGCTTCCCGAACTTAACCAAAAGGCCGAACTGATAATTTCCGGATCAACGCCGGATAAATCAAGTGCGCATCTCCTTTTTGGAATAGCAGAGGTTCTAAAAGTTGTCACCCTGATCTGGCTGGGGTTTTATGCTGCCAGACATCGAAATTTTTCAAACTGAAAAAAGATAATTATGCGATCAGATTATTTGCCAGTAAGCCCGGATTATACTGAAACGTTCGAACAGATAATTTCGGAGAAGAAAACAGTGAAGGTTTTCTATTTTGAGGAACGAAACGAGTTAAATGATGCAAAAGGGAAAATAACTGAAATTTTTACCGAATCAAATCATGCGGAATTTCTGGTTTTTGAAAACGGAATCAAAGTAAGGCTCGACCGCATTATTGTTTTCGACGGCAAACCCGGTCCGGCCTACGATGAATACGACAGCTACGCGCTGGCTTGCCTCGACTGCACAGGCGGCATGGATTAAAAAACAAACCCTCCCTCATTCACCGACTTTGAAACACTATTAAAAACACCACTCAAATGATTTCCGGTTATGCTGCAAAAAGTTGATATCAATATTCCCGCCCCAAAAGAAGGGCAGGAACGGGTTATTATCGTGGGGGCCGGTTTTGGAGGATTAAGACTGGCACGGTTACTTGCCGGGTCGAACCGTATTCAGATTGTACTGATTGACCGGAATAACTACCACCAGTTTCAACCTTTGCTCTACCAGGTAGCCACAGCAGGTCTGGAACCCAGCAGCATCAGTTTTCCCATCCGTAAAATTTTTCAGAAAAAAAAGAACGTTTTTATCCGCATTGCTGAAACAGAAGCAGTGGAACCGGAAACAAATACGGTAAAAACAAACATCGGGCAGTTTAATTTCCACAAACTGGTGATTGCGCTGGGAACCACAACGAATTTTTTTGGAAACAGCAAAATAGAAGAAAACAGCATTGGCCTCAAAACAGTATCGGAGGCGCTGTACATCCGAAATCAGATTTTAAAAAACTATGAAAATGCCCTGGTTTCAGAAAACGAGGAAGTGTCGGAAGCCGCGTTAAACATTGCCATTGTGGGAGGCGGTCCTACCGGCGTTGAACTGGCCGGAGCCATTGCCGAACTGCGCAACAACATTCTGCCCAAAGAATATCCCGAGCTCGATTTTTCGAGAATGAATATTTTCCTCATTGAGGCTACCGACCGGTTACTGGGCGCAATGTCAGAATTTTCTTCACAGAAAGCGAAAAAATACCTGGAAAAACTCGGCGTAAAAGTGCTGACCGGTACGATGGTAAAAACCTGCGAAGGAAACAAAGTGATAACCGACACCGGTATTATTTTAAGCTCGAACGTGGTTTGGGCGGCAGGTATGAAAGGAAGAACACTGGACGGAATACCTCCGGAAGCCGTTTCCCAAAACGGAAGAATTGAAGTCGATTTATTCAATAAAGTAAAAGGACTCGACAATGTTTTTGCCATTGGCGACATTGCGCTTATGAAAACACCGGAATACCCCAACGGACATCCTCAGGTGGCGCCGGTTGCCATTCAACAGGCCGAAAACCTGGCCCGTTACTTTTTGGCCGAAGGCGAAAACAAAGAACCTAAACCTTTCATTTACAAAGACAAAGGAACCATGGCAACTGTTGGTCGCAATCTGGCTGTTGTGGAATTGCCTTTTGCAAAATTTGGCGGTTTTTTTGCCTGGGCAACCTGGATGTTTGTGCACCTGATGAGTATTCTCGGCATTAAAAACCGGTTTTTTATTTTTGTGAATTGGCTCACCAATTATTTTACCTATAACCTTTCGCTCCGGCTGATAATAAAGCCGAAGAAGTGAATTCAGTATAAAACCTGCCTACAATCCTATTCGCACAGTGGTTTCAAGGTAAACCGGCAGTTGGGCAAAATCAAATGAAAACAGCAGGCCTTGCCTTTGGGTGGCAAACAGGGTTCCCAGGGCAACGGCAAATGAGACTTTTTCGGAAAAATGACGGGCACCCAGAAAGCCAACTCTGAACCGGTTGGCTGTTGCGCCATACCACCCGTCGCGGGGTCCCGGAATTCCTTCTACGCCATCCGGGTACCGATCTTCAAATGTAAACCGCGTTTCTTCGGAGTGTGTAATATACGAAGCAAAAGTATTTTGCCAACCGAGGTCGAGCGACCAGTTCCAGTTGGGCCTGTAATAGCCAGGGTTTGCGCGGATTTCGAAACCCAGTCCGTAAATTTCACCGGCCCGGTTCCGGTTGTGTACCAGGTAAACGAAGGAATTTGCCGCCACGCCAAGTTTATTTTTATGAACCCAGTCTGCCGAACCGGTGAGATGAACCCTCCAGGCACGGTTCGAAAAAAGCGTAGTCGGAATCTTTGTGCCCCCTCCCAATCTGAAGTTTACCGGCAACTCTTCAGTTGTAACTCCCCAGGTATAATTTGCTACCAACACTACTTCCGGCTCAAGCGCCAGACTCACGTTTAACTGAGGCTGCCGATGGTCTGCCGGTACATTTAAAGCCGGTTGCCCCTTTAACAGAAATGGCATAAAAACGATTAGAAATGAAATAACTCCCCTCATCATTGTTCTTCCTGATATTCAATTAAATAATTATGAATGACTTCGATCAGTTCGTTTGAAAAATCCGTAAAAAGCGACATGTGCCCTGCCCCGTCGATTTCTTCCATCCGGGTGCCGGGCAAATGCGGTAAATTATAGTTTGTTTGAAACCCGGCACCGGCAGCTCCACAGCTTCCGGCAACCAAAAGAATTTCGCTGTTAAAACGGGTTAATTCTTCAATTCCCCAGGTGAAATTTTTTCCGGGCGCCTGTTCGGTATGGGTTAGCACATGGTGATGAAAAGCGCCAAAACGCCAAAAGGGGTCCTCCGGAATTTCACCGTTGCAGGAAAAAGTTCGGTTGGCTTCGGGAAGTACGGTTATTGCTTTGTAATCGGCTGCCGCGTGATCTTTCGACGTAAGTATTTCATTCTGCCAGAAAAAATCTTCGACAACAGCAAATGACCCGATTTCGCCGCCGTTGTAGTTTTTTCGCCCTTCATTAGTCAGCGGACCGGGCTCAATCAAAATAAGTTGTTCCACATTTTCAGGATATTCTGAAGTGTAGTAAGCCACCACCCCCGCGCCAAAGGAGTGTCCGCACAAGGTCAGTTTTTTGCCGGGTGCAAGTGCCGAACGTATCGCTTCAACTTCGTCAGGAAAACTACCGATTGTCAGCTCCTCTTTTGTAACCCTCTCGGATAACCCGGCGCCACGCGAATCCCACATCACAACAAAGTAACGGTCTGAAAAGATCTGCAGAGGAAGCAGCAAACGAAAATCGGCGCCCGGCCCGCCGGGAAGCACAAACAACGGTGGATTTTCGGGGTTGCCGAAAGTTTGCAAATGGACAGCTCTTTCTTTTCCGACTACATTTATTTTGAGCTGCGGGAGATCCGAATCCTCGCCGGCGGTGGGTGGAACAAGGTTCCCGGGATGTTCGGTATCCGGTAATTCGCAGGTGTAAAAAACACAATTGAATAAAAAGAAAATACAGATTAATCTAAAACGCATTTATATAAATTATTTTGATTCTCTATAAATAACAATAGAAATTCAGCATATATTGTATGTTTTTTATGCTTTCTGAAATTGAAAAACCACACAAACAATTGCAGGCAAAAAGTTAAAAGCGTTACATTTTTTGGCCGAAATCTTTTTTTTGTACCTTTAAGACCTACTTTTTCACCAAGACAAAACTCATAGTATGGAAAACGCGGACAAACCATCTACGGACCCCAAAAAAATTTCAAATAAGTTCTACAACAGTGAATTAAACCGGCTCCAGATTGAGCTGGTAAAACTTCAGGAGTGGATTAAAACCCAAGGACTGCGGGTAGTTGTTATTTTTGAAGGACGCGACGCTGCCGGTAAAGGCGGTACTATAAAACGAATTACGCAGGTTTTGAATCCACGCATTTGCAGGGTGGTTGCACTGGGAACCCCCACCGAACGCGAAAAAACCCAATGGTACTTTCAGCGGTATGTTCCGCATCTTCCGGCTGCCGGAGAAATGGTTTTGTTTGACCGGAGCTGGTATAACCGCGCCGGCGTTGAAAAAGTTATGGGATTTTGTACCAACGACGAATACTGGGAGTTTCTCCGCTCCTGCCCCAATTTTGAACGGATGCTGATTCGTTCGGGAATAATTCTTATCAAATACTGGTTTTCGGTAAGCGAGGAAGAGCAGGAGAAACGTTTTAAAGCCCGAATGGCTGATCCCACCAAACGCTGGAAACTGAGCCCGATGGATCTGAAATCGCGCGAGATGTATGTGGATTACTCCAAAGCAAAAGATGAAATGTTTGCCTACACCGACACCAAAATCAGTCCGTGGTACATGGTAGATGCCGACAATAAAAAACGCGCACGGTTGAATTGTATTCATCATTTGTTGTCGATGATTCCGTATGAAGACTTAACCCCCGATGCTGTTGAATTGCCGCCGCGCAAAGACAATAAAGGTTACGTGCGGCCACCTATTGAAGAGATGACGTATGTTCCTGAAGTGTACTAAAATCAGTTCTCCAACGTGCGGGTGAGGTTATACAAATGCCGTTCCTGACTTTCGATAAAACCCTGAAACAAAACCTGTTGTCCATTTTCGTCTGTATATCCGCGCCGGATAAATTCGAGGTAAGCGTATGTCCAGCTGATTTGATCGGTGTCGCCGTCGGTTTTTACGGGCAAATCTTCTTTTACGGCTAAAGTTGCGGCCTGCTGCAAAACACCGCCCTTTTCGCCTTCTGTTTTTTCCTTAAACGGAACACCGGACTTTTTTAAGGCATCAATTGTAGATTCCAAATCGGGCCAGGCGGCGACATTCTGCTGGTTGACGCTCACAGCAAAATGACTGGGCGAATTGCCGTGCAACAGCGTCCAGGCTGCGTAATGCGAAACATCGTTTAGTTTCAGTACAGTTTCTTTGGAAGGCGGATTCCAGGGTCGGCGAAAATAATTTAACAGTTCATCCACCAGTATTTCAGCTGCTTCGGTATTTAAAATTTTGTCTTTTTTCAATTTGCCGAGAAGTTCTATTCCGGTGTCGGAAAGCAGGTAAGGTGTGTCCGACAGTGCATCGGGGAGCAGGTTTTGCGCCCATACGGGCAATTGTGTAACATTGAGCTGGCTTACGTAAAATTTGGGCAACCCTTCTGTTTCCGCTTCAAAATGAATGGCTTTAAGATTTTTTTTGGGAAGTGTATATTTCCCGGCAGGTTGGTAGCCTAAACATTCAATAATATGCCTGATGGCCAAAATTCCTTCCGGTTGTTCTCCGCTGTGGGTATTTAATGTACGAAAACCCAAATGGTCTAAAACAACCCGACCGCCTTTAAGATTAACCAAACCGGTGTAGGTTTGTACATAAGGAACACGAACTGAAAAAGCCTCCCACAACCGGTTGATCAGGCTTTTTGCTATTTGACCTGCATTCCGTTTCATTGCATTCCAATTTTTATTCTTAAACCCCGATTTAAAAAATACCCGCTCACCCGAAAATTGACGTAAGCAAGCATTTCATATCCTTTTAAACATGAAATCGCCCTCGAGGGTTACTTTTAATAATGTGTTTAAAAATATTGTTTATTTGGAAAATTAAACAGGGTTAACTGTTATCCGGGGAACGTTTCCGGGTTTTCTTCATAAATTTTTGCACCTCTTTTATGCTGAAATAAGAAGTAGCTCCGGTCAATGTGGTATTAAGTGCGCCTGCCGCATTCCCAAAATTGAGCGCTTCCTGCAGTTGCGCTCCGTTGAGGTACAAATGCAAAAAACCGGCAGAGAGCGCCATTCCTGAACCGATATTGTCTTTCATTTCAACTACATATCCGGAATCGAAAAAAGCGCCTTTTCCTTTATGAAATGCAAATACACCATTAAAACCTCTTGTTACCAACACAATATCGACGTTATATTTTTGTGCCAGTTGTGCTCCAAACTGCTCTAAATTTCCGGAATTTAAATGGAGGTTGCGGATTAAAAAACCAATTTCTTTTTCCTTAATGCGGACAATGTGTGCCGAATGCAACAGGTACTCCACCACGTTTGCATTAAAAAAATGGGTAAACAACTTTAAATCGAAAAATTTAAGGGATGAGGGCGACTCCCTGATTAATTCGCGGATGGTATTTTTTGAAATTCCAAAGCGTTGGGGCAACAGTCCGAAAAAAAGGCAATCGGCATCGCGAACGAGTTTAAGCGCTTCGGCAGAAAACTCGATATGGTCGAAAGCCACGTCGGGAGTAACATTAAAAAGGGGTTCCATGTTTTCATCGAAAGAAATATTTACCGTGCCGGTAGGAAACTCAGTATCTACCTGTACATTACTTACTGCTATTCCCAGTTCTTCGAGTCGCTGAAGTGCCTGGCGCCCCGGTTCATCGTCACCTACCCGCGAAAGCAGGTGTCCCTCTTCGCCAAAAGAATTACACCTGAAAACCAAATTGGAAGGAGTTCCGCCCAAAACTTTTCCTTTGGGTAAAATATCCCAAACAACCTCACCAAACGCTACAATTTTCTTTCTCATCGATTTTTATTTGCCGGCGACAAAAATAGCGATAAATCGATAAGGATTCAAATTTTGACACCAGAGGAATCCGGCAAAATCCCGTGAAAATTCAGAGGTTCACCTTATTTTTTACAAAATCAGCCAGTACCTCAGTCAGGTTAGGATGGCCAATTTCCTCCAAATCGTAGAAAACCCGGGTGAAGGGTTTGTCAATTTTTACAACCCGGTTAAGGTCAATCGGAGTTCCAATAATCACGGAGTCGCAATCTGTTTTTTTTATGGTTTGTTCCAAATCTTTCACCTGTTCTCTGCCGTACCCCATTGCCGGAAGTAGTTTGCCTATGTTGGGATATTTCTCGAAAGTGCGGGTAAGTTTTCCGGTAGTAAACGGCCGCGGATCGACAATTGCTGCAGCGCCGAATTTTTTGGCGGCAACCACTGCCGCGCCAATTTTCATTTCGCCGTGGGTAAGTGTAGGGCCGTCTTCGATGCACAATACTCTTTTCCCTTCAATAATTTTTTGATTTTCAACACGTACCGGGCTTGCAGCATCTATAATAACTGCATGGGGATTAACAGAGGTAATATTTTTCCGGAGCTGTGCTACTTTTTCAGGTTCGGCCGTGTCAATTTTGTTTATTATAACCACATCGCTGGTGCGTAAAACCACCTGACTGGGGTAGTAGGTAAGTTCGGCGCCTGCACGGTGAGGATCTGCCAAAGCGATGGACAAGTCGGCTTCGTAAAATGAAAAATCGTTGTTACCGCCATCCCACAAAACAACATCGCACCCGGCGGGATCATTTTCGGCCGCTTTCAGAATGGCTTCATAATCGACGCCTGCGTAAATCACATTCCCCCGTGCTATGTGAGGTTCATACTCTTCCATCTCTTCAATGGTACATTTGTGTTTTTCCAAATCTCCGATCGATGCAAAACGCTGCACCTTTTGTTTCACCAAATCGCCGTAGGGCATGGGATGCCTGATTGCCACAACCCGCAAGCCCTGCTCCATTAAAATCTGAATAATTTTGCGGCTGGTCTGGCTTTTCCCTGCACCGGTTCGTGTGGCACACACCGAAATTACCGGTTTCGACGACTGCAGCATGGTTTGTTTGGGGCCCAACAGCATAAACGATGCGCCGGCAGCATTTACACGGGCCGATGCCGCCATTACGTGCTGGTGCGGGATATCGCTGTAAGCAAACACACAAATATCGACCTTCAGCTTTTTTACCAGCTCTTCCGTTCGGTCTTCAGCATACACCGGAATTCCTTCGGGATAAAACGCGCCGGCGAGTTCTGCCGGATAGCGGCGGTTGTCGATATCAGGAATTTGAGTGGCGGTAAATGCCACCACCTCGTAATCGTTGTTGTTCCTGAAAAATGTATTGAAATTGTGAAAATCGCGCCCTGCGGCGCCCATGATAATTACTTTTTGTCTTGCCATAGGTCTGCTGTTAAAATTCCCGAAAAAGTAGCGGTTTAAATGTTGAAAAAACAGGATAAATCTCACCCTCTCTCTGTTTTCATGCCGGGAACCTGAAAAAACGTATAAAACAACAACAAGTCCCGAACAAACAGCCTGGATATTTAAAACAATTACCTTAATTTGGCGTTTTGTTCAAAAATTATACACGTGAATTTTCTGGCGCATTTATACCTGTCGGGCGATGATGAAAAACTGATAACCGGTAATTTTATCGGAGATTATGTAAAAGGAAACAATTTTCTGAAATATCCCGGCAAAATAAGGGAGGGAATTGTTCTGCACCGGAGAATTGATTCCTTTACAGACGCGCATAAATTGTTCAGGGAAGTTAAAAAACTTTACCGGGATGAATTCAGACTGTATTCCGGCGTAGTTACCGACCTGATTTTTGACCATTTTCTGGCATCCGGTTGGGAAAATTATCATCTGCTAACCTTGCGCAGGTTTGCCCGGAAAATGCATGCCGTGCTGCTCTCCAACATCATTTACCTTCCGGCGCGTGTGCAGGGATTTCTGCCAATTCTTATTAAAAACCGCAGACTGGAATCGTATGCCCGGTTAGATGGGATACAACAATCGCTCGAAATTATGAGCCGCTATACTTCTTTACCTGAAAAAGCGGTACAAGCCATTCGGATCACTGAAAAAAACCACACTTTCATATCCAGGCATTTTTCGGCGTTTATGGATGAGGTAATTCATTTTGCAGAAACAGAAACCGGAAATTCAATTAAAAGGCCAAAAATTTAATCAGATTTCCGCTCGCAAATTCAGGCCAACATTTCGAAATAGGAGTCCTCGTAAAAGAATTTCGACGCACCGAATGCAGGCTCCAGGTCGTCGAGCCAAATTGCATCGGGATCGTATTTGGCAAAAAAAGGTTTGCCCACCCACGAAGGGTCGCGCCCCTGCAGAAAATTCAGCACAAATACTTTTTCACCGTTCATTTCAGCAACACCTGCCACCTGCACTTTCCCGGGACTGCACGACATGCTGGGACCTTTTACCGTTCGGCAGATGCCACTTACCTGGTTGTAGGCATTTCTGAAAATTTGCCAGGCCTGCCTTAATGTAACCGCGAAATATTCCTGCGCGCCGGTATCGCGGGCAATGAACATATAATAAGGAATAATTCCCATTTTCACCTGCTCTTTCCAGCTTTCGGCCCAAATACCGGCACTGGAATTAATATGGTTTAAAACCGGTGATTGCGAACGGATTTGCACACCGCCAGAAATCAGCCGCTTTACTGCAGCTTTAACCGCATCGGTTTTCAATTCTCCGGGGTGGTTAAAATGCGCCATCAGGGCAATGTTAATTCCTTTTTGTTTTACTTTTTCGAACAGACGAACGAGGTCGTCGGCATCATTGTCGGTTGTATAACGGTACGGCCAGTATGCCAGCGATTTGGTGCCGATTCGAATGTTTTTCAGGTTCGGGATATCGGCCTCGAGCAAGGCATTAAAATAGGTTTCGAAAAAACGGGTTTTCATCACAGCGGGGTCTCCGCCTGTAAAAAGTACATCGGTAATATGTGGGTTCGCCTTAATGTATTGCACCAGGGTGTCGGCCTCTTTCATGGCAAATTTGAATTCGCTGAGTGCAAACTGCGGCCACCTGAAACAAAAAGTGCAATAGGCGTGGCAGGTTTGTCCCTGGGTAGGAAAAAACAGCATTGTTTCGCGGTATTTATGCTGAATACCATTCAGTTTTTTTCCTTCGAAAACCGGAACGTTGGCTTCCTGACCGGCGGGATTGGGATTGAGTTTCAGCCTGATTTTACGCACGGCCTCCTGAATCTCTTTTTTCGATGCCCCGCTTTTCAGCAATCGGGCAACAGTGTTAAAACCGGCCTGGTCGAGCATCTCTTTCTGCGGGAAGTTAAGGATGAAAAACGGATCGTTTTCAAAATTGTTCCAGTCGATAAGTTCATCCACCACGTAGCTGTTGGTTTTAAAGGGCAAAACCGTTCCAACTACTTCTATGTTAAACTTCTGTTCTTCAGTTAAATGTTCCATTTGGGAAATCGTTCTGAAGTTGTGCAAAGAAAAAGATTTAAACTCCGTCATAAGCCAAAAATTTTATAAAGAACTGTATGTTCATCCTTTTAAATAAAAATGTCCCCGCCGGGACATCATTGTTTTCAAAAAAATGATGATTTTTTCAAAGTTGCGCGAAAATACAAAAAAAGAGGTTTTTTCAGAAATTTAAACGCATGACCTTTGTCAGGTTTTCGGCGGTAGCTTTTAATTTGAAAGGTGATCGAGCCGGCTGGCATCTAACCGGAGGAAAATAAACAACAGGATGGTAAACGCCCAAAGGGAAGAACCGCCGTAACTGAAAAATGGCAGAGGAATACCGATAACCGGCATCATTCCAATGGTCATTCCAATATTTACCATAAAATGAAAAAAGAGGATAACCGCCACTGAATAGCCGTAAATACGGGAAAATCCCGATCGTTGCCGTTCTGCCAGAAAAATGAGTCGCACGAACAAAGCGAGAAACAAAAGAACCACAACCGATGTTCCGACAAACCCCCACTCCTCGCCCACGGTGCAAAATATAAAATCGGTACTTTGCTCGGGCACGAAGTTAAATTTGGTTTGCGTACCATTCAGAAAACCTTTTCCCCAGAATCCGCCGGAGCCAATGGCTATTTTACTCTGATTTACATTGTAACCTACTCCCAGCGGATCGGACTCCACACCCAAAAGTTCGTTTATACGGGCCCGCTGGTATGGTTCCAGCATATTGTCGTAGGTATAATCTACGGTTACTGAAAAAAGAACCGAACCTACAAAAACCAGCGCAACAAGTGTATAACTTTTCAGTTTTTTACGAACGCCGTACACCATAACTCCCAAACCTCCAACGAAAATCATTCCGGCCAGTAACTGTGCCAGTTCGAAGCCCGAGCGGGTAAAATAATTCAGGGTTGTAAGTGCAACCAACGCCACGAAAAAAAACAGGAGTACTTTTGAATAATGTTTCATTCCGGCATTTACAACAAAAAAAGTGAGCAATGCCAAACCGGCGAGCAAACCGAACAGCACCAGTTCGGATAAAACCAGTGAAAATATAAACAACAGCCCGATAAGTGTGGCAAAAAACAACACCACTCCCGACAATCCTTCGCGGTAAAGCACCAAAATAAAGGAAAAATAGACCAGCGCCGAACCGGTATCATTCTGAAGAAAAATAAGTGCTGACGGAAATAAAATAATTGCCCCTATTAACATTAACGATTTAAACCGCCGCAACTTAAATTCAAACGAACTCATGTATTTGGCCAGTGCAAGAGCAGTGGCAAATTTACCAAACTCAGCCGGCTGAATGGCAAAACCGCCAATGGTGAGCCACGATTTCGAATTATTTACCTCGGTACCGGCAAACAGTACCAGAATCAATAACAAAATTACAGCACCGTAAATGATATACGCGAAAAAAACATAAAAATTGGTTTCAAGGAGCAGAATAATAAAAGCAAGGAGCAGTGCCGCACTAATCCACATTAATTGTTTGCCGTAACGCTGTGTAATATCAAAAATGCTGTGGTGTTCCACATCGTAAACTGCGGCATAAATGTTAATCCAGCCCAAAAGTACAAGTGCCAGGTAAATGAACACCATTAACCAGTCGATATTTGCCCACAAATTGTTACGTCTTGGCATTTTAATCGGGTTGATTTTTATTTATTAAATCCATTTCAAGCATCCGTGTTTCCACCCACTTCCGGCTTTCAGCGATTTCACCTTTCAAATATTTTTCAACCAGCAAGCTGGCAATGGGTGCGGCAAATGTAGAACCGAAACCGCTGTTTTCCACATAAACCGAAATGGCTATTTGCGGGTTTTCGCGCGGTGCAAATGCCATAAAAGCAGCATGATCTTCACCATGCGGATTTTGCACCGTCCCGGTTTTCCCGCACATTACCAAATCAGGTATTCGCATAAAAACCGAAGCATTGGTATTTTCAACCACCATCTGCATACCGCTTATGATGGGTTCAAAATGTTCGGATGAAATTTTTGTTTGCACCTTGTTTCTGAGCTTATCCGAAATTTGTTCATCTTCAATATTTTTTACCACATGCGGAATATAATAATAACCCCGGTTGGCAATAATTGCACAATAGTTGGCCAGTTGCAGCGGTGTAATTCCCAGTTCGCCCTGCCCGATTGCCAGCGAACGTATGGTAAGCGCATTCCATCTGCCGGCGCCAAAATACCGGTTGTAATACTCCTGAGTGGGAACGTTTCCCCTGTTTTCGTTCACCAAATCGGTTTCCAGCTTTTCCCCGAAACCGAAACTTTGCACATAATCTTTCCAAAGGTTAAACCCTTCGGCAGATGTAGCACGGCTGTTAATTATCGAACGGAACGTATTCCACAAAAACGGGTTGCACGACTCCCTGACAGCATCAACCACTCCAAGAGGGGTAACGTGGGAATGTGTACAGCGAATCGGTCGGGAGGCAGTTCCGTCGCATGAAAAACGGGTATGCAGATTAATTGTCCCTTCCTGTAATGCAATTAATGCATTGAGCATTTTAAAGGTGGAACCCGGGGGGTATTCGGCCTGAAGCGCCCTGTTGAAAAGCGGTTTTAAAGTATCTGTTAGCATCCGGTGGTAATTTGTTCCTCTCTCCCTTCCCACAAGCATCCCCGGATGATACGAAGGAGCGCTTACCAGGGCAAGTATTTCACCGGTGGAGGGTTCAATGGCCACTATACTGCCCACTTTATTCTCCATCAGTTTCTCGGCATACAACTGCAAATCGATATCGATGGAAGTTACCAGGTTATTGCCGACGCCCGCCGGGGAATCTTCCTCTCCGTTGAGAAAACTTCCCTGAATACGGTTATGCACATCGACCAGGTATTTTTTGATGCCTTTTTCTCCCCGCAGCCATTTTTCGTAAGTTTTTTCAATTCCGCTAACGCCTATGTAATCGCCCTGACTGTAATAGCTGTCGCGGTCCAAATCAGCCTGATTCACTTCGCCCACATATCCCAGTACATGCGCTGCCACCGAAAAATTGTATTCGCGCAAGGTTCTCGACTGCGTATGAAAACCCCGGAACCGGTAAAGGCGTTCCTGCAAAACCGCATAAGTTTCGGGTGGAATTTGCTTTACAATTATAGAGGGTCGGTAGCGGGAATATTCGGCGGCTGTTTTCAATCGTTCTCTGAAATCTTCCGATGTAATATCGAGCAGGTTACACAGATAGACAGTATCGAAAGCGGCAACCTCGCGGGGTGTAACCAGCAAGTCGTAGGCAGGCTTGTTGTGCACCAGCAGTTTTCCGGTACGATCGTAAATTAACCCCCGGGCCGGATACTGCACAATTTCGCGTAAAACATTGTTGGTGGCAAACACTTTATAAGCAGGGTCGAGCACCTGTAGCCTGAACAGCCCCGCAATAAACAACAGTGCTGTGAGCACAAAAATGCCGATAATTACGTAACTCCGTTTTGAAAATGTATCCACCCCGCTTACTCCCTAAAAATTATAAACTGGCTCAAAACTATAACAAAAATGGTAAAAACCGAACTCAACAAAACCTTTAAAAAAGTGGAAAAGAAATGCGAAAAGGTAAAATAATCGAGATAAAAAAGTGTAAAATGGTGAACGAACACCATTATCGAGGTGTAAGACAAAAACCAGGAAAATTTGTTTTGACGTAATCCCGGATACTCGTTTCGGTCTTCTTCGCGACTGGAAATCAAGCGGATTACATAGGGCCGGATAAACGCAATCAGTACCGTTGCAGCAGCATGAACCCCCAGGCTGTTGGAAAAAATATCGACAGCAAAGCCAATTAAAAATCCCAGAATCAGCAACAGGTATCCCGGAGTACTAACCGGAAGCAGCAGAATAAATAAAACATAAATGAACGGATTGATATAACCGCTCACCTGAACCTGATTCAGCACAAGCACCTGAGTTAAAACAAGCGCAACGAACATTACCGTATATTTAATCAGCCCGCCCATCGTTTCTCAGTATTTTGTCCAGTTCATCGAGTTCTGACCTGGATTTGATTTCCACTACTTCAACATACGAAACCGACTTAAAATCAACCGATAATTTTACATCGATCCTGTAATAATTTTCACCTTCGGGTTTTGAAAAACTGTTAATGGTACCCACAAGAATTCCTTCGGGAAATATTGAAGAATAACCGCTGGTGACCACTGTATCGCCAACTGCTATATCGACGTGCAGCGGAATTTCAGTGAGACCTGCCATTTGATAATCCGTTCCATCCCATATCAAAGATCCATAATAGGCGTTCTTTTTCAGTTTTGCAGAAATACTCCAGCGCTGGTTCAAAACCGACAATCCCATGGCATACGATTCCGACACCTGACCGACTACTCCTACAATTCCTTTTGCCGAAATAATTCCCATATCGGGTTTTATCCCGTGCCGGCTGCCTTTGTTCAGGGTTAAATAATTAAACGGACGGTTCACCGAGTTATTAATAATTTGTGCCGGGATAAAGCGGTAAACCGAATCATTCTGCATTTGGTCAACCGCCAACGAATCGGAAAAAAGCGAAATTCCCGGCCGGTTCTCCAGCAAACTTCTCAGCCGGGCATTTTCCGCGGCCAGTTCCGCGTTGATTTTAGTCAGCCCAAAATAACCGGTTACCGACTGATACGTATCGTAAATTTTACCGGTTACCCGGTTAGCCGAATTCAGGTAAGTTGCTTTTTGAAAACTGTTGAAGTTAACCACCATCGTCAGCGCAAATATTTCCAACAGCAAAAAAAGCACAAAAGCATGGTTCTTAATCAAATACCTGATTAGGCTTCTCATATTTCAGCAATATCCTGAAGATTATCTTATCAGGAATGAAAATTTATCTACATTTTTTAAAGCAATTCCGGTTCCGCGAACAACAGCTCTCAACGGATCTTCTGCCACGCGAAAAGGGATGCCGATTTTATCGGTTAATCTTTTATCGAGGCCTTTGAGCAAAGCGCCACCACCAGCCAGCCAGATTCCTTTGGTCACAATATCGGCATAAAGTTCCGGCGGTGTTTGTTCCAGTGCGCCCAACACAGCGGTTTCAATTTTGGATATGGACTTTTCGAGGCAATGCGCAACTTCCTGGTACGAAACGGGTACTTCAATGGGAAGTGCAGTCATTTGATTGGGTCCCTGCACAATAAAATCGGGCGGCGGATCTTTGAGCTGCGAAAGCGCTGAGCCTACATGAATTTTTATCTCTTCGGCAGTGCGTTCCCCAATTTTAATGTTGTGCTGGTGGCGCATGTATTCCATAATGTCGGAAGTTAAATCGTCGCCGGCAATCCGAATTGATTTGTTGGTGACAATTCCACCCAGTGAAATTACGGCAATTTCGGTGGTACCACCGCCAATATCCACCACCATATTTCCTTCCGGGGCTTCCACATCGAGTCCGATTCCGATGGCTGCAGCCAGTGGCTCGTAAATCATGTAAACTTCGCGTCCGCCGGCATGTTCTGCCGAGTCGCGTACCGCACGAACCTCAACTTCGGTACTGCCTGAGGGAATACAAATCACCATTTTTAATGCCGGTGAAAACATACGAGGTTTGGAATTGATCATTTTAATCATTCCGCGAATCATCTGTTCGGCTGCGTTAAAATCGGCAATCACTCCGTCGCGCAGCGGTCGGATAGTTTTAAGATTGGCATGTGTTTTCCCCTGCATTTGCCGGGCTTTTTCTCCAATAGCCACCAGTTTTTCGGTTTTCAAATCGATGGCTACAATAGAGGGTTCATCCACCACAATTTTGTCGTTGTGAATGATTATCGTATTGGCTGTTCCCAGGTCAATGGCAATTTCCTGAGTTAAAAAAGAAAATAATCCCATCTTCTGTAGTTAATTAAATATCAATGTTTAAAATGCCTTCTTCCGGTAAATACCATGGCAATGCCAAACTCGTTGCAGGCTTCAATCACTTCCTGGTCGCGAATGCTGCCACCCGGTTCCACAATGTATTTTACGCCGTATTCGTTGGCGGCCTCAATGCTGTCGCGGAACGGAAAAAATGCGTCGGAAATGAGCACCGATTCTTCCAGTTTCACCCCTTCTTTCATGTTAAAACGCGGCATGGTCAGATGGCGCAAACTGTCGAGGCGGTTGGGCTGCCCCATACCTGCGCCAGTGAGCCAAAATGCACCGTTTGCCTTCTGCGTAACTATGGCAATGGCATTGCTTTTTAAATGTTTACAGGCTGTTACGCCAAACTTTGCCAGGTTTATTTTTTCTGAACCGAACGCTTTCTCCGTCACTTTTTCAAATTGTGTATCCATCCCTTCATCTTCATCCTGCACCAGCATTCCACCGCTAACAGAACGGAACAACCGCTCTTTTGTTATTTCCGGTTTTACAGGAGAGACAAGTAAACGCAGGTTTTTTTTCTTTCCGAAAACTTCCAGCGCTTCTTCGGTGAATTCAGGCGCAATAATGATTTCCACAAATTTTTTCCCAAACCATTCGGCCACATCTTTCGTAACCGTGCCGGTGAAACAGATGATGCTGCCAAATGCGCTGATGGGGTCTCCGGCCCAGGCCAGTTCGAGCGATTCCAGAATATTTCCGGTAACAGCCAGTCCGCACGGATTGAGGTGTTTAATTACTGAAACCGCGACTTTATTTTCGATGTGAGAAACCGAATGGTACGCATCGCCGGCGGCTTTCCAGGCAGCGTCGGCATCGAGCATGTTGTTGTAGGAGAGCGCTTTCCCCTGAAGCACGCCGGCATTGGCCAGAGTGACTTCCGACAGTACATTGCTGAATTTGTAAAAAGTGGCTTTCTGGTGTGGGTTTTCACCGTAACGCAAAACCTGCCCGTCGTTCAGGCTGATGCGTTCGGTATCGCTTTCTTCACCATTAAAATAGCTGAATATGGCGGCATCGTAATGCGACGAAACAGCAAAAGCTTTACCGGCAAACCATTTCCGGTCTTCCAGCGAGAATTCGCCACCCTTTTCCTTCAACTTTTCAAGCAGGGGCCGATATTCGTTTTGGGAGGGAACGATCACCACATCTTTAAAATTTTTGGCTGCTGCCCTGATGAGCGAAATGCCGCCAATATCGATTTTTTCAATAATTTCCTGCTCTGAAGCCCCCGAGACTACGGTATCTTCAAACGGGTACAAGTCCACAACTACCAAATCGATTTCAGGAATGTCGTATTCAGTTAACTGGCTGACATCGCCCTGATTTTCCCGGCGCGAAAGTATGCCGCCGAAAATTTTCGGATGGAGGGTTTTTACGCGCCCTCCCAAAATAGAGGGATAACCGGTAAGATTTTCCACGGCAGTAACCGGAACTCCGAGCGACTCGATAAAACTTTTTGTTCCGCCGGTGCTAATTACTTTTACACCGAGTTTATTTAACTGCTGAATAATTTCATCCAGATTTTCTTTGTGATAAACCGAAACAAGGGCGGTCTTAATTTTTTTATTATCAGCCATTTATTTCTTTTTTCAAATTCGTTTGCAAAGATAGAAAATTCAAATTATATCCTGTTATACAACAGAAATTTATCTGAAAAAGAAAAATAGAAAGTTTCTGCTCCGTTTCAAAGCCGGAGCTGTAATCCTTAAGAAAAATTAACACTAATAGATAAATCCGGAAGGTCAAGTGAACTGGATTAACACCAATCCATAAACAGGAAGCCGGAACGATTGGTATTTTTACACTCAATTTTGGGGCAAATGTTGTTGGTACGTTTAATATTTGAAAGTTTCTCTTTTGCGTTCAACGCACTGCGGGCGAACAAACTGCGCACATTCCTTTCGCTGCTGGGAATTACCATCGGCATATTTGCCATTATTTCGGTTTTTACGGTCATCGATTCGCTGGAACGTTACATCCGCGAAAGCCTCGATGCACTGGGAACAAACATGGTTTACATTCAGAAATGGCCGTGGACACCCCCTGAAGGAGAAACCGAATATCCGTGGTGGAAATACCTGAACCGCCCCGTTCCCGAAATTGGCGATGCCGAAGAGATAATGCGCCGCGGCGCTTCGTTTGAAAATGCCGCCTTTTTTTATGGGTTTTCGCGAACGGTGCAGCACGAAAGCAACCAGATTGACAACGCCACGGTACTGGCCACCACCTACGATATTTTCGACATCTGGAACCTGAAACTCACCGGCGGCCGGTATTTTACCGAAAGTGAAATGCAGTCGGGCGCACCTGTGACACTTATCGGTGCCGAAATTGCCGACAAACTTTTTCCCGGACTCGATCCTGTTGGCCAGTTTATCAAAATCCAGGGCTTCCGGTTTCAGATAATTGGTTTGTATGAACGTACCGGCCAGGACATGTTTGGCACGAGCATGGACAACTATATTCATATCAGCGCCATTAAATCGTTTTACATGGTTGACATAAGAAACCGCGACATGGGACAAACCATTTGCGTGAAAGCCAGACCCAATATGGAACAACAACGGTTTATTGCCGAACTGGAAGGCGTTATGCGAAGTATCAGACGACTGAAACCCATGGAAGAAAACAATTTTGCCATGAATGAAGTGAGTCTCATTTCCAACCAGTTCGACCAGTTTTTTATCGTATTCAACATGGCCGGATGGATAATCGGCGGGTTTTCCATTATTGTAGGCGGATTTGGCATTGCCAATATTATGTTTGTTTCTGTAAAGGAACGCACCAAAATTATAGGTATTGAAAAATCGCTGGGCGCCAAAAGGTATTTTATTTTGTTCGAGTTTATTTTTGAAGCCATTGTGCTTTCGGTGATCGGCGGAATTGTGGGGTTGATTCTGATATTTATCGGAACCCAAATAGTAAGTTACGCTACCGAATTTACCATAATTTTGACCGCTGGCAACATTGTTACCGGACTGATGATTTCCAGTGTTATCGGCTTTGTTGCCGGGCTGATGCCGGCGCGGGCAGCGTCAAGACTGAATCCGGTGGAGGCGATGAATTCGGTGTGAACCAAGGGAAGTCACTGTGACCCGAAGCAATGGGATGACTTTACCGGGAAACCGGCGGTAAAAGGTAACCCACCTTACTAACCCTGACGGGGCTCGGAGCCCCGTCAGGGTTAAACAAAATGAACAACACATCCGCAAATAAAACCTCAGCCTCGCCCGGAAACCTTTTCCAAAGTTCGGAACTTTGGAAAAGTTAACTTCACCGGATGAACCCAAAACCAAAAAAGATATTTTCCACGCAACCTTTTGGGAATTCAAAACATCTATGACACAAAACCATTTTAAAAACCATTAAAAATGAAACATGGACCGTAAACAAACCCAAAGAATGGCGGCAGCAACAAAGTTGTTTCGCCCGGCGCCTCAAACACAACCCGCTCCATATTGCTCTTTTGCCTGGTAACTCCTATTACCGGGAATACGAAAAAAGATTTAAAAAGTACAAGCCCTTGAAGCTTATGGCTTGAAGCTAAATTCGAAAAATCAGAAAAACAATGAAAACAAAAATTTTAAAATTATGCTTAGTCATCCTGTCCTTTTCGTTGATGGGGATTGGGTGCGAGAAAGATGAAAATTTTTTCGAACTCCAGATTGGAGACGAGAATCCTGTGATTAAAAAAGAAGCAAACGGGATTGAATTCAAATTCTGTTTGCTGAATGAGCAAGGTGAACCTGCCACAGTTTTTAGCGAGGGTGAAAATTTTACCTTTCAGTTTGCAATCAAAAATAGCAGACCCGGGTCCTTGCCCTATTATGACTATGGTTATTATGAACAGGAAGATTTCCTCGCAATAAAATCTAATGGGAAATCTAAAGGAAGACCTTTTATCTTTAAAGGATATAATCCAACAAAAGAACTTAGATGGTTAATATCAGGAGATTACTACTCATACAATTTTATGGTTCCCTGGCATGATGAAAGGGATGAATGGCAATTGCTCTGGGGCTTTTTTGAAGGTGCCAGGCAGCCTTATTTAGAGAAAGGTACATACTACACTCAGTTTGCCTATGAATTCACCTTTGGAATGCCAGGCAAAGAACCTGAGTTGAAAACGGGTTTAATATCTTTTAAAATCAATTTTGAAATCAAATAACCAAAATCATGAAAAATTTTATTATTGTTATGTTAATAATGGGGGAGGGGTAATAAATTCTTTTGCCCAGGTACCTACCCACATGTTTGAAAAGAACAAAGCCTTTGAAGCACACCCTAAATTCCAAATCTCCCGGAACAGCGCTCCCGAAAAAAAGATGCCCACATTTGATGTTGCCCCTTTACCTGAAGAGGATAAAGCGCTGGAAGGATTGAATATTCCCTTTAGGTTTGGGAAAAGTTTTTATGTCAACCTAAGGTTGAAAGACGGGGAATGGTTAAAAACGGATTCTTCAGAAATCTGGAGCCTTAAAATTTCCTCACCAAAGGCCTATTCCCTGAATTTTATCTTCTCCGAGCTATACCTTCCGGAAGGCGCAGAATTGTACGTTTTTAATGAAGATGGTTCGATGGTTTACGGGCCGGTAACTGAAAAACAAAATCTGCGTGGAAGGATTTTTCTAACTGATATCATTCAGGGAGAATCTACTACTATTCAGATAGAAGCGCCGTTAAAAACTAAAGAAGAACCTCTTCTAACTATACAAAAGGTCATACATGGTTATAAGGATTTGTTCAGAAGTCAAAAGGTAGGGTACGGAGATTCGGGTGCTTGTTTTGACGATTATAATAGTGATGTTATTTGCTATCCTAATTGGAACGACGAGTCTGATGGCGTAGTACAAATTCTGTTGGCAGGTGGTGACGAGCTATGCTCAGGTTCTTTGCTCAATAACACGGCACAGGATTATCGTCCATTCATTCTTACTGCATTCCATTGTATTGATATTGGCGACCCATCTATTATCAATGACCCTGATAGAGGAAATGGCGTATTGAGTGATGACGAAATTAGTCAGGCAGAAGAATGGTTGGTCCGTTTCCGGTTCAGGCATACAACCTGCGGAGGAGGTGTCATCGCAAATGGCTTTACATTCGATGACACGCATTTCCTGGCAGCCTGGAATACCACCGATTTTGCGCTGGTTGAATTGATGGGTGCAGGCTGTCTATCGTACCGGTGGGAAACAGTAGCAATGGATAGGATGACATTTGGGGTTATAGAACCCGAAAAGGATAATTTCCACTTTACTATGCTAAATATATCCACTGGAGAATGGGTTTCCAATTTTACCAATAATGATGGAAACCCGACGGAACTTTGTCCGAACACTATTTATCAACTAACAACGAGCAATAATGGCCCTTTTACAATGTATGATTTAGAGTGGGGTTTGCCTTCTGGGTGGGAGATTCAGGCACAATATGGCTGGAGTAACCATATAACAACTTATCTTGATGTAAACGATAATGTGCATACAGGACTTAGTCTGTCAATTAAAACTGAATGTGGGTAGAGTAATAACTTCCCAAATTTTTATTTTCTGGAAGATTATTCATGCAGCAGTTATTTTTTGTTGCTCTCTCCCAACCCCGCCACCGGTGAAACCACGCTCACTATTGAAACCGTTTCCGAAGAAAAAACTTTCGATGAAACCGCCGAATGGGACCTGGAAGTGTACTCGGAAACGCAACTGTTAAAAACCAAACAAACCAGCCTGCGGGGGCAAAGCGCCAAAATACAAACCGCCGGCTGGAAAGAAGGCGTTTACATGGTGCGTGTAAACTACAACGGCGAAGTTTTAACCGGCAAGTTGTTGGTAAAAAGATAATGCAGTACTAACCCTGACGGGGCCCCGAGCCCCGTCAGGGTTAAACAAAACAAAATGAACACCACATCCGCAAATAAAACCTCAGCTTTTGCCCAACTGCCGGGACAGCCCTGCCTGAAAACCTTTTCCAAAGTTTCGAACTTTGGAAAAGTTAACCCCTGCTGGAACACACCTGTCAACTGTCTCAAACCACCCCCAGATGTAACAGCGCATCGCCTTTGTAAACCACTGGCGCGTGGTTCA
>CAZXHP010000020.1:26455-30693 GCA_964639655.1 uncultured Mariniphaga sp. | reverse complement strand
CCGGCATGTCTGATTTGTTTAAATGCCCATGAATTGCTTTCAATTGACTCAGCATCATATAAATCAATGACGGGCTAATTAAAAAAGCCAAAAAAAACTGCGCTTTGAAAAGCGTTTGATTTTGCATAATCCATTGAAATTTTTCTGCCAAAGTTCCCAGGGGTTGTGCAATGGCCATAAAAACAGGCCACAAAACAAGACATGCAGTAAATAGTACACTACTTGAAAAAAGTTCTTTGTTTAGTTTCATTCCGGTTTTTTCAATTTGCAAAAGATGAGACAATTGCAAGGATTTTTGATGCAAATATATCTATTCTGTGTTAAAATACGATATGATATATCTCACATAAGGAATATTTTTATCTTTTGTTGTTAGATGATAGGTTGTCAGGCAGGTGCAGGCATTTTAGATTTTCAGGTAATTGTTTAACTGCTGTGAGTAAATCAAATTTTTTTATTGGGGCAGTGTAGCAAGCCGAAATTTTGTTATTTTAACCAGAATTTGAAACTGATTAGACTTATTAATTATGTATAGAATCTGGTGTGCTTTTATTTTAACGTTTTTTGCTGTAACACTTTATGCTGAAAACCGCAACTGGATAAACTTCAACGAAAACTGGAAGTTTACCAGAGGAAACCCGGCAAATGCCCTGGCTGTCGATTTTGACGATTCAGGATGGGAAACTCTGAATGTGCCGCACGACTGGGCCATTTCAGGACCGTTTAATGAAAATGAACCGGGGCATACCGGTAAACTTCCCTGGAAAGGCGAAGGCTGGTACCGTAAAACCTTTACAGTTGACAAGGCCGACGAAGGTAGGCTGGTTTATTTCCTTTTCGATGGCGTGATGGCTTTTCCGAAGATTTACATTAACGGAAAGCTGGCCGGGGAGTGGGATTACGGTTACAACTCTTTTTACCTTGAAGTTTCAGAATTTGTAAATTTTGGTGAAGAAAACACCGTAGCCGTGTATGTGGACACCCGAAACCATGGCAGCCGCTGGTACCCCGGTGCGGGCATTTACCGAAAAGTGCGCATGCTGGTTTCCAATCCGGTGCATTCCGAAATCTGGGGAACCTACATTACCACGCCGGTGGTGGAAAAATCCCATGCCGAAATCAGGGTGCTTAACACCATTAATAATTTCAGCCGTACGGAAAAAGAAATTACAGTGGTGGCAACGGTTTTAAGTCCCGCAGGTGTGGAAATTACCTCTTCGGAAACCAAACGGAAAATAGGTGCCGGCAGCTCCCGCGAATTCGACCACTGGCTGTCGGTTATTCGCCCCACTTTATGGGATGTAGAGAACCCGGTACTTTACAGCCTGAAAACTGTTGTAAAAGAAGGCGATAATTTACTGGATGAAAAAACCACAAACTTTGGATTTCGAACCTTTAAGTTTACCGCCGACGACGGGTTTCATCTCAATGGCCGGCGTTTGCAACTGAAAGGCGTAAACCTGCACCACGACCACGGTCCGCTGGGTGCAGCGTTCAATACCCGTTCCATGGAGCGCAAACTCGAAATCATGAGAGAGATGGGGGTGAATGCCATCCGCAACAGCCACAATGTGGACGCGCCCGAATTGCTCGAACTTTGCGATAAAATGGGTTTTGTGGTGTTCAACGAGGCCTTCGACAAGTGGGACGACAAAGCCGACATTACTTCCGATACCGACTTTTATGAATTTGGCGAGCGCAACATCCGCAACTTTGTGAAACGCGACCGGAACCATCCCTCGGTGGTTATCTGGAGTGTCGGGAACGAGATGGGTGATATTCAGACAAACCACAACTACGGATTGCAGAAACTGGCCGCCATGGTGGGATTTGTAAGAAAATATGATGTATCGCGCCCGGTTACAATGGCCTGCGACCAGGATGGAAACGCACGGTGGCGCCATTTCGATTATTACGATGTGCACTCCTGGAATTACGGACAGCGCTGGGAACCTGCCCGGCAGCTTGACCCGTCGAAATCGGTCATCATCAGCGAATCGGCATCCACGGTCAGTACGCGCGGATTTTACGAGTTTCCGCTTCCCGAAAAGAAAACCGATTTTACTGAATCGAATTATGTGAGCTCGTACGACCTGAATGCACCCTACTGGGCCGAAATTGCTGACGACGATTTTATGTGGCAGGAAGACGGTAAATATATTGCCGGCGAGTTTGTCTGGACCGGATTCGATTACCTGGGCGAACCAACTCCCTATATGGATTCCAGAAGTTCCTATTTTGGAATAGTGGATTTGGTGGGCATTCCCAAAGACCGGTTTTACCTGTACCAAAGCCATTGGCGCCCGGAAAAGAACATGGTGCACATTCTGCCGCACTGGAACTGGGAAGGACACGAAGGGCAAAAAGTGCCGGTGTTCGTTTACACCAATGGCGACGGCGCCGAGCTTTTTTTAAACGGCAAATCACTGGGCAGGAAATATAAAAATCCAACTTCGGAAGTTTCTACCGAACGGTACCGTTTGATGTGGCACGATGTAATTTACGAACCGGGCGAACTGAAAGCTATCGGCTACAAAGAAGGCAAACCGGTGGGCGAAGCGGTGGTGAAAACGGCAGGAAAACCTCATTCCATCAAACTTACACCCGACCGCACCACCATTGATGCAACCGGAGAGGACCTAAGTTTTGTTCTGGTGGAAGCATTCGACAAGGACGGAAATCCATGCCCACTGGCCGGCAACCTGGTGAATTTCGGGCTGAAAGGTCCGGGCGAAATTGCCGGTGTCGGCAACGGCGACCAGCGTTCGTATGAACCATTTCAGGCACCCTACCGTAAATTATTCAACGGAAAAGCCGTGCTTATTGTCCGTTCTGTAAAGAACAAACCGGGAAAAATTGAAATCACAGCCACATCCGACGGGTTGAAATCAGACCAGGCGGTAGTTATATGTCAGTAAAAGAATGAATTGAAATTAAAAATGTAAATATATGGACAGAAGAAAATTTATTCAGAGAACAACCCTGGGAACAGCCGGAATGGTGACGGCTTTTCACATTCCGGCGTTTGCTCAAAACCGGAAGATTAAAATCGGGTTGATTGGTGCAGGCTGGTACGGAATGGTAGTGGCCAAAGCAGCCCTGAAAGTGGGTGGAGTTGAACTTGTTGCCGTTTGCGACGTGGATACCGAACACCTGAAAAGCAGTACTGCCGAACTGGAATCGTTGCAGGGAAATCGTCCCAAAGAATTTAAGGACTACCGGGAGTTGCTTGATATGAAAGGTCTGGAAGCAGTGATAATCGGAACTCCGCCGCAGTGGCACGCTCTTCAGTTTGTGGCTGCCTGCGAAAAAGGGCTCGATATGTTCTGCGAAAAACCGCTGTCCTACGATGTGGAAGAAGGTAAAGCCATGATAAAGGCTGTTGAAAAAGCCGGAAACATTGTACAAATTGGTTTTCAGCGACGGCAAAGTGCAGCGTTTCAAAAAGCCAAAGAACTGATTCAGGACGGAACAACCGGAAAAATCCATCAGGTTGGCGCACAGATTCATTATGTTCCGGTGCATGAAGACACCTCCATTCAGGACCCGCCGCCATCGCTCGACTGGGATACCTGGTGCGGACCAGCTCCCAAACTGCCTTACCGTCCAAGCATCGCGCATAAAGCCTGGCGACTGGAAAAAGAATACGGTAACGGCCATTTGGTTGACTGGGGCATTCACCACATCGACATCATCCGCACCATCATGGGGATGGAAATACCTGAATTGTTTCAAACCAACGGAAGCCTCGAAATTCTGAAAGGTAAAATTACCACACCCGACACGCTGAATGCGACGATGTTTTTTGACGAATGTCCGGTAATATGGCAGCACAGGTTGTGGGGAACGGGCGATTTGAATCCGCAGTTTAACAACGGGGTTTTCTTTTACGGCGAAAAAGCCACCTTGTTTGCATCCGATAACAAACTGGTTTTACTACCTGCCGGAAGAAATCAGAGTCCGCAGGAAATGGACATTCCTACGCCCGATATGCAGGAAAAACATGTGGCCGATTTCATCGACGCTGTGAAAGCAAAAGATAAACGATTACTGAGTTGCACCACAGAAGACGCCTGGAAATCGACCACAACAGTGCAACTGGCTACAGCCGCTTATTATACCGGCAGCGAAGTGAAATGGGATGCTGCGGCTAAAACGGTCACCAACAATCCGGCAGCAGCAAAACTACTGGCACGACCTTACAGAAACGGATATCAGAGACCATCATAAGATTGTAA
>CAZXHP010000020.1:0-26355 GCA_964639655.1 uncultured Mariniphaga sp. | reverse complement strand
GCTGAAATAGAAAAAGTCGGAACCGGCTACGCATTTACCGAAGGTCCGGCAGTGGCGCCCGACGGAAAAGTTTATTTTACCGACCAGCCCAACGACCGCATCCATGTGTGGGACGAAAAGGAGGGCGTTTCGCTGTGGCTGGAAGGCACTCGCCGCTCCAATGGGATGTACTTTAATGCCAAAGGGCAATTGGTTACCTGTGCCGATTTATACAATCAGCTCGGCTATTTCGATGAAAACAAGGAATTTCATCTCATTCATGAAGGATATGACGGGAAACTGCTGAATGCCCCCAACGACCTGTGGATTGCACCCAACGGTGGCATTTATTTCTCCGATCCCTATTATCACCGGAACTGGTGGGAAGAGGGCCGGGGCGAAGAGCAGGACGTCCGTGGGGTTTACTACCTCAGCCCGGAAGGAAAAATTACACGGGTCATCGACGATTTTGTGCAACCCAACGGATTAATCGGTACGCCCGATGGAAAAATTCTGTACGCTACCGATATCAACGACCGGAAAATCTGGAAGTACGACATCCGGCCCGACGGCTCTTTAGCCAACAAAACCTTTTTCGCTCCTCAGGGCTCCGACGGCATGACCCTCGACAACAAAGGGAATGTCTATCTCACTATGGGAAAAGTGTGGGTCTATTCACCGGAAGGCGAACTGGTTCAGGAAATTGAATTTCCCGAAAGTCCGGCGAACATCTGTTTCGGAGGTAAAAAACGGAAGACCCTGTTTGTGACAGCACGCACTTCGGTTTATACATTGGAAATGAAAGTGAAAGGAGTAGATTAATGGTAAAAACAGTGGTTTTGGGGTTTGGGTTTATGGGAAAAACCCACACCGGGAATCTTTTGAAAAATCCCAACGCGCAGTTGGTTGCCATTGTGGATAAAGACAAGGAAAACATTCAAAAAAACCTGAAAGAAGATTCGGGGAATTTTTCTACGGACTCATTCAGTGAAGATGAACTGCTGAAGGTGAATGTTTATTCTGATTTTGAGGAATGTTTGAATACTGAAAACCCCGATGCCTGCGTAATTGCCGTACATACCAATCTGCATGTTGAAATGGCCAAACTGGCGCTTGAAGCAGGCTGCCATGTTTTTCTGGAAAAACCGTTTACGCTCGATGTGGAAGAGGGACAGGCGTTGATTAATCTGGCCCGTGCAAAAAACAAAATTCTGATGGTTGGCCACGTGGTGCGGTTTATGCCGGCATACCTCAAACTGAAAAACTGGATTGATACGGAAGAATTTGGGCGGTTGGAGTTCCTTTCCCTGTCACGTTTCTCCGGGGTGCCGGCCTGGGGCCAGTGGAAAGACAAACAGAAAGATTTTGGCTCTTCGGGCGGTGCTCTGTTCGACCTGGTGATTCACGATATCGATTTTGCCCAGTGGGTTTGCGGCGTTCCCGAAAAAATCAGTGCAAACTGCCTGCCGGGTAAACTCAGCAACCACGACTATGTTTCGGGCCTTTGGAGTTACGAAAAGAGGAATCTGCATGTTAAAATTGAAGGAGGAAACACTTTTCACACGGCCTACCCGTTTCAAGCCTCCTTTTCGGCAAGGTTCGAAAATGCCAGCGTGCTTTATTATCCCAAAGACCCGGAAAACATAATAGTTACAACAGATACAGAAACTACTTTAGTGCCTGCCGGTGATGCCAACGATGGATTCTCCGAAGAACTGGACTATTTTGTTTCATGCATTTCAGAAAAGAAACAGCCGGAAAAATGCACCCCCGAATCGGCACTGGAAAGTATAAATATTTGCTACTGGCACACAAAAACGTTTTAAATTCGGATGAATGGAGTATTTCTTTGGCGCTTTCTAACTCAATGAAACCTGACAAAAATATGGAATGACTTCCGCATAGGTGAAAACTACGCCCTCTCCACTATTTATTTTCACTATACTTTTTATCGAAGTATTGTCTCCCGTCTTCCGTTGATTACTGATATTCTATTGAAATGCGTTGTTTAGTATCAAAGTGAGATACAGAGAGATTGAGAATACGATTTTAAAAAAAAACTCAAAAAATTTGATGATGTTTTTTCCTTGCATGTCTTTATAGAGTATAAGATGACAAATATGAACGACAAAAAATATATAAATTACTCCACCGAAGAATTCATCCTGGATGATGACTTTATGAAATGGGTATTGCATCCGACTCAGGAAACCGACCGCTACTGGAACGATTTCCTGAAAAACCACCCCAAAAAAAAGCAGCAGGTAAAAGAGGCTGTTTTTATGATTAGAGCTATCCGGGCAGTTGAGCCGGCTTTCTCACAACAGCGGCTCGACCTGGTTTACAAAAATGCACAATCTACTCCAACTCCAGTTCGCAAAATCGGCTGGATGGCGGCCAAAATTGCTGCCGTGTTCCTTTTGCTGGTTTCCATTGGCGGTGTGTGGTACTATTTCCAAACCGACAGGCAAACCTTTCCCGTGGAACTGGCAACTGCTGAACAACTGGAAAAAGGAAGGGTTATTTTACCCGATGGCACCATAAACGAGTTTGATACCGAACAAACCCAAATCAGGCAAACGGCTTCCGGCGAACTGACCATTAACAGCGATACGCTTTCATTGGGAGATACTGCGGAAAAGGCCGGGAAAACTACTTTGGCTCAGGTGATTATTCCTTACGGAAAACGCTCGGATATTACTTTGGCCGACGGAACCAGAATCTGGCTCAATTCAGGCAGTCAGCTTACTTATCCGGTTAATTTCACCGGCAATTCAAGGGAGGTCTATCTGGCAGGCGAAGCATTTTTTGAAGTGGAATCCGATCCAGCCAAACCGTTTCATGTGATAACCGGCGATATGAAAATAAGGGTAACCGGTACCCGGTTTAATGTCACTTCTTATGCCAATGATCCCACTACCCAGGCGGTGCTTCTTTCCGGGAAAGTGACTGCTGCGAAAAACCAGCGGTTTGCCCGCTCAGTAGAACTTCAGCCCGGCGAACGGGTGGTTTACAACAAACAGGAAGACAATATGGAGAAAGACCGCGTAGATGTGGAACTCTATGCTTCGTGGGTAAACGGATACCTGGTTTTCGACAATGAACCGGTCGGCAACATTTTTAATAAACTGGAACGGTATTACAATAAAAATATTTTAACAGAGAAGCTCTCCGGCCAACCTACTTTCACCGGAAAACTCGATTTGGCCGACGACCTGGAAAAGGTGCTGAAAAATATCGGTTTTTCCGCTTCCTTCTCCGTGGACTACGAAAACGGTGTATATTTAATTAAACAACAAAACTGAAAAGAAAAGTGCCTATGATTTAGAACGAATCAAACGATTAGAAAAAAACAAAAAAACCGGGATGTGCGACCAACAGACCCCGGTTTCAAGCGAATTCTTATTTAGTAATAAAAATCAAAACAAAATTATGAATTATTATGAAGAAAAGAGAGATATTTTGAAATATCTCCGTAAAACGATGCGAATTATGCGGTTAAGTCTGTTTTTGATAGTAATAAGCACTGCAATGGCATTTAGCGCCACCTCCTATTCGCAAAACACAAAACTTACGCTGGATTTGAACAATGCCACGGTAAAAGAGGTAATAAAAGCCATCGAAGATCAAAGCGAATATCTGTTCTTTTACCAGGAGCAGCATGTCGATTTAAACCGCAAAGTTACCTTGCAGGTAACCAACCAGGAGGTGGAAACAATACTAAACCAGCTTTTTTTCGGAACAGATAATATTTATGTGATAAACGACCGGCAAATTGTGATTGGAAAAGCTCCGAGAAAAGAGTTGGAAAGACAGGCGGTTAGGATCAGTGAAAATATGAAACCGGTAATCGATCAGCCTCAGCAAAAAGGAATTACCGGGAATGTTACCGATGCGGATGGCCTTCCGTTACCCGGCGTTTCTGTAATTGTAAAAGGAACTACCATTGGAACGGTTACAAATGCCGGTGGTGAGTTTTCTTTGAATATTCCGCTAAATGCTGAAACGTTGCAGTTTTCGTTTGTGGGAATGAAAACGCAGGAGATTTCTGTTGATGGGCAATCAACGTTTACTGTGGTGCTGGAAGAAGATATTGTTGGGATGGAAGAGGTAATTGTTGTAGGGTACGGAACACAAAAGAAAAGTGATATAACCGGGTCTGTAGTATCTTTTAATACAGAAATTTTGCAGGAACGGCCTCAGACAAACGTTCTTCAGGCGCTGCAGGGCACACTGCCCGGTGTAAATGTAACAACCACAAGCTCTTCTGCTGAAGATAATGCCACATTAATCATCAGGGGGCAAAATTCAATTACAGCCAGTAACAATCCTCTGGTTGTACTCGATGGAATTCCATATTCAGGAAATCTTTCTGAACTTAATCCCAATGACATAGCATCGATTGAAGTTTTAAAAGATGCCTCCTCTACTGCCATTTATGGCTCACGTGGCGCCAACGGGGTTATCTTGATTACTACAAAATCAGGTAAATCAGGTAAACTCAAAGTTTCTTACAATGGGTATTACAGTTGGGATGAAATTGCCCATTTGCCCGACATGCAGGACGCAAGCGATATGTGGAGAGACAACTGGGAACGGAGAATTACAAATCAGCTTTACAGACCTTCAAGCACAATGTCAGTTCGTCAGCAAATTGATGAAGTGTATATTGGCGATGAAAACAGCAATACCGATCTGGAAGCTTTTATGACAGGCTACCCCGGAAAAACCTGGGGGCAGGTAAAAGAAGAAATTTTATCAAAATACCCGGAGTATGTTCAGGACTATGACTTACTACAGCAAATAGCTGCTGATTTTGCATATCCGGGCGGTGGAAGAAATACCGATTGGGTTGATCTGGCTACCCGGACAGGGCATAAGCAACAGCACAATATTTCGTTTTCAGGCGGAGGCGAAAGCAGCCAATATTATGTGTCAGCTATTTATGGGAAAAATGAAGGTATAGCTTTGGGAGATGAATTTCAAAAGATGATTTACCGTGTTAACCTAAATCTTCAGCTGATAAAAGGAGTGAGTTACGGAACCAATACACAACTCGGATTTTATGACCGGAGTGGTTCCAAAGCCCAGTGGGGTGGATTAACCAATAACGGAGCATTGTTATTGAGTCCGCTTTACAATGCATATAACGAAGATGGTACAATTGATTTGTATCCGATAAAGGAAGATACACGAAGAAAAAATCCTCTGGAACCTCTGCTGTTTGATAATATGAATAAATCGACCGGAATTATTACAAACCACTATCTGGATGTAGATATTCCATGGATACAGGGTTTACATTATAAACTAAACACAGGATATTCATGGGATAATGCAAGAAGCAGGACCTACAGAGGTATGAATACAACGGAAGGTATTGTTGAAAATGGAATTCTGAATACCAATGATGCAAACAGTTATTCCTGGATAGTTGAAAATATTTTAAGCTACAACAGGACTTTCGGAAACCACAATCTGTTTTTAACTGCATTGTACAGTGCTCAGGAAAATTCCAGCGAAAACAACCGGATAAACGGCCGGGGTTTTGCCAACGATGTGATGTCATATTATCAGGCTTCACAGGCAGCAATTCTTACAGCAAATTCAAATTATTCCAAAAGAAATTACCTCTCTCAAATGTTCAGGGCAAATTACGGTTTCGATGACAGGTATCTGTTAACTGCAACCGTAAGAAGAGACGGATATTCAGCTTTTGGAAGAACAACCAAGTTTGGTGTGTTTCCGTCAGTAGCCGTTGGCTGGAATATAGCAAATGAAAGTTTTTTAAATCCGGTACGGAATCTCGATGTTTTAAAGTTACGTTTATCCTATGGCGAGAACGGAAACGAAGCGGTTGGAGCTTATTCAACTTTACCGGTATTGTCATCGAGAAATTATATCGATGAAAATGGAAATATTCTCTATGGCTATTATCCTGAAGCGCTTGAGAATCCGGATCTTGGGTGGGAAACCACAAAATCGTTTAACCTTGGACTCGATTTTTCAATGTTCGATGGCCGGGTTCGCGGAACCGTTGATGCTTACAGATCGCGTACATATGATCTGTTGCTCAGGGAAACCATTTCTGCAATAAACGGGACAACATCAATTACCCGTAATATTGGTGAAACAAAAAACAGCGGAATTGAATTGCAGCTTTCAACTGTAAATATTAATAAGAATAAGTTTTTGTGGAAAACCGATTTCAATTTTGCAACCTATAATACTGAAATAGTGCATATTGGATTAAAAGACGGTGATGGAAACTATATTGATGATGTGGCCAGTGAATGGTTTATCGGGTACCCGGTAAATGTAAACTTCGATTATACGCTCGACCGGATTCTGCAAAAAGAAGATTTTATGCTCGACGGCAATGGAGAGTACATTCTTGATGAAAACAACAATCATATTTTAAAAGAAGATATTCAGAATCAAATTGTGGTTTTCGGAACACCATTCCCCGGAAAACCGATTGTAAAGGATTTAAATGGCGATGGAATAATCGGAGGTTCGGAGGATAAACAAATAATTGGAGATTTGGCGCCCGATTTTATTGCCGGAATGACCAATACTTTCAAATATGGAAACTGGTCTTTTAGTTTCTTTTTAAACGGCGTTTGGGGAGTTACCAAAAAGAACGATTTGATAAACATGAGGTCATTGGGCCCGGACCGGAAAATGAATCTGACTTACTGGACGCCCGATAATCCTATTGATAAACTGCCCGGAATTAATGGCGGCAGCCTTACACAGGAAGAACTGTATCCTTATTTCGATGCAAATTTTGTCAGGGTTCAGGACGTATCATTAACCTATAATTTTCCATCTGCCACCCTGTCGAAATTTTTATTTTCAGAATTGGCTGCCTTTATCAACATAAAGAATCTGGCTACTTTTACAAACTGGGAAGGCCTCGATCCTGAATACACACAACAATCTGATGTTCCAAGGGCAAGGAGTTATATTTTAGGCTTGCGCTTTGCATTTTAACTTTAAATCATAGTACCGATGAAAAGAATATATATTATAATCCTGTTTAGTTTACTTATCCAAATAAGTTGTAATGAAGACACCTTCCTTTTGGAGGGACCCAAAGACGCCATTTATGCTGAAAATCTTTTTCAGACGCATACCGGTTTTGAATCGGGTTTAAACTCAGTTTATTCATTTATGCGTCGGTTGTATATTCGGGGCGATACCAGAACCCGGGATCAGCTTTGGGTTCAAAATACCGATAATGTAACAACAAGAACACACGATGTTAACTGGTTTACAAGCATTTCCCCCGGTTGGAGCGAAGTGGGCGATGTTTACAACTGGCTCTATAAAATAATCAATACCACCAACATGATAATCAACCGGGCTGAAGGTGATGTTGACTGGGAAGGTTCAAACGAAGAAGAAAATCTAAAAAACAAAAGGTCAGTAATCGGGCAGGCAAGAGTTGCACGGGCATGGGCTTACCGGTTACTGATATACGCATTTGGGCCTGTGCCGTTAAGTACCGAAGAAATAACAGGAGAGACTTACAGCAATGCATGGGACAGAAATTCCATCGAAGAAATTAAAGCACAAATGGAAGAAGATTTGTCGATTGGTGTAGAATATCTTGAATTCTTCGGACAAAATCAAACCCACCTGAGTGGTGCCGCGGCAAGGCACTATCTTGGCGAATTGTACCTTTCGCTTGGCGAGTTTCAGAAAGCAGTGGATGTTTTGGCTCCGTTGTGTAACTCCGGTGATTACAGCCTGGTGAATTCGAGATTTGGCCGGACTGCAAATCAAACAGACGGCAATCTGATTATAGATATGTTCAGAACACCCTACCGGAAGGACGGCAATACCGAATCCATTTTTATTTTCGCGAATGGTGTTGTACTGCCTGGTTCAGAAGATTTTGCGCTTATGAATTCATATATCGGTGAATATCGTTCTTTTGGCAGGATTGCCAACAATGAATTCTGGTGGTCATTATATGGAGGCAATGCCCGCTGCAGGTACCATTTTACTCCATATTCCATGAGCAACAAAGCCGATTATGAGCTATACTCCAAATATAAAACTACGTGGAGTAATCCGAACAGCAGACATTACATCGAGCGATGGTTATGGGAAAATACCGATGGAAGAGACAATTTTATATACGAAGACAGTGATATCAGAGGTCATCATACATCTATCCGCAGGTTTTTTGTTTACGACTGGAATGAGAACGGAGACATCACAGATCCTCCGGCTTTCCCTGTTGATTCGGCAATTACTCAACATTCCGACAGAATTTATACCCTGAGAGGAGATGATGGAAATTACATTGGCGATACAATCTATACTTACTTCGCATATAACCCAAGCGATATCGGTTCCGTTCAGTGGTACAACAAACATACATACCTTTATTCCCGGAAATGGGAAGTGGAAATGGATTATACCACCAATGACTGGAACTCACAAAACGACTGGCATACGGTGGTCCACCTGCGTTTAGCCGATTCTTACCTTCTTTATGCCGAGGCTTTGTTTATGAATGGCAACAGTACTGAAGCAGCAGAATGGATTAACAAAGTGCGTGCAAGGTCAGGTGCAAGTTCGATCGATGGCGGCCAGTTATCAATTGATTTTATTCTTGATGAACGAAGCAGGGAACTGGTTAGCGAAGAACTGAGAAAAATTACTTTGCTCAGAACCGGTAAATACCTCGAAAGGACCAGAAAATATAACCCGTTGTCGATGCACTACGTACAAGACCACCATAAACTGTATCCTTTCCCGGCCATTGCAATCGATGCCAATAAGGACAAGGTAATGGATCAAAATCTGGGATACGGCGGTTCTACAACATGCGACTTTACACCACCCGGTTATCCTGATGAATAACCGGTATTTCAGGTAATGCTATTGTAATTTGAGAAATACTTCAGGCGAGGAAATACCCGCCTGAAGTATTAAATATAATTTCACATCGAATGGTATTAAATAATTTGCAGACTAAGTTTTCTTATACTTTGCTGGCGTTTTTGTGCACAATGGGTGCCTGTAAAAATCCGAAGTTCGATTCAATTGAATATCAGCAAAAAGAACTTGTTGATCTTGTTTATCCTATGATTGATGCTGCAAATTCGCGTTGGTTTTTTTTCAGCTCTGCCAGCAGGCCGTTCGGAATGGTTAATTTGAGTCCCGATATGGTTGTGAACGGCACCTGGGGCGCTGGTTACCGGTACAATGTTGATACTATCCGCTGTTTTAGCCATATTCATGCCTGGCAGCTTTCGGGCATTCCCGTAATGCCGGTTACCGGGGAATGTAAAGGGCACCTTGGCCCCGACCATTATGGATCGCGTTACAGTCACGAAAACGAAAAAGTCCACCCCGGGTACCATCAGATTTTTCTTGACAGTTACGGTATAAATGCCGAACTTACTTCTACCACACGGGTCGGGTTTCACAAGTATTCTTTCCCGGAATCGGAAAACAGCCATATCTTATTCGACTTCGCTACTACGCTCGGGCCGTCGGATACCCAATACGGATATATCCGGAAGAATAACGCTGAAGAACTTGAAGGATATGCCATAATGGCGCCAACAATCAGAAGGCCAAAGCCGGTACATGTATTTTTTGTGGCACAGTTCGACAAACCATTCGACCGATTTTCGGGCTGGAAAGATGGTGAATGGATTGAAAATACGAATGTGATTGAAGGTCCGTCAACCGGGGCATTTGTAAGTTTTTCAACTTCAGCCGATGAGGTACGAAAAATGAAAGTAGCGATTTCGTATGTAAGTATTGAACAGGCTAAAATTAATCTGAACACCGAGTTGGACCATTGGGATTTTGACCAGGTGGTGAATGATTCCCGGAAAGAATGGAACCGGCATCTCGGAAGAATTGAGGTGGAAGGTGGAACAACAGATGAAAAAAGGAGGTTCTATACCGATTTGTGGAAGGCTTTGCAGGGAAGACGGATAATTAGTGATGTGAATGGAAAATACTGCGATATGACCGGGGACGAGAGAAGAACAGGTCAGATTCCGCTCGATGATAACGGAAAACCTTTGTTTAACCACCATAACTTTGATGCAATGTGGGGCGCACAATGGTCGCTGAATACGCTTTGGCACCTTGTTTACCCGGAAATTACAGGGTCGTTTGTAAATTCAATGCTGCTGATGTATAACGATGGCGGACTTATTCCCAGAGGACCTTCCGGAGGTAATTATACTTATGTGATGGTTGGAGCCACATCTACTCCCTTCATTGTGAGCGCATGGATGAAAGGTATCCGCGGATTTGATATTGAAAAAGCGTATAAAGGAATGCGAAAAAATCATTTTCCGGGAGGGTTGATGTCTAAAGCAGGTTACGAGCATGAAACTTTTGCCGGAGGAGGGATAGAACATTATCTTGAAAAAGGGTATGTTCCCTATCCGTTAAATGAAACAAGATACGGCTTCCATCAGGCCGGATCGGGACAAACGCTTGAGTATGCCTATCAGGACTGGACACTGGCGCAGCTGGCAAACGCGCTGGGTAAAAGCGCCGATTATGAGATTTTCAGCAAAAGAGCATTAAATTACAGAAATTTATGGTATGCAGAAAAGGGCTGGATGTGGGCAAAAAATCATCAGGGGAATTGGATAGAACCTTTTAACGAACTCGATTATGGAAATGCCTGGGTGGAAAGCAATGCTGCTCAATACACCTGGTGGGTGCCTCATGATGTAAAGGGGCTGATTGAACTGATGGGAGGTGAAGAAAATTTCAGTTCAAAATTGAATCGTTCATTTGAACTGGCAGGCAAACACCATTTTGTTTCAGGAAGATCACACAGTGTGGAAACATTGAAAAAAAACCGTGAAGTGTATATCAATTACGGAAACCAACCTTGTATGCAAACGGCGTTTCTGTTTAATTATGCCGGCAAACCCTGGCTTACCCAGTTCTGGTCGCGGCAGGTTGCAAACAAAGTTTACTCCGATCTTTCTCCCGAATTTGGATACAGCGGAGATGAAGATCAGGGTTTGATGGGCGCATTGGCAGTTTTAATCAAAATGGGTTTGTTTTCAGTAAATGGCGGAACAAATATCAACCCATATTATGAAATTGGAAGTCCGGTATTCGATAAAATCACTATTCACCTTCATCCGGAATATTATTCCGGCAAAAAATTTGTCATTGAAACTGTTAATAATGGTCCCCGGAATTATTATATCCAATCTGCACAATGGAACGGAAAACCATTAAACAAACCTTTTATTTTACACGATGAGCTGATAAAAGGGAGTACATTAAAATTGGAAATGGGAAATGAGCCCAATCTGAATTTGGGTATCGAATAAAGGTAAAAAATGAACAAGACTATTTTGCAGATATTTTTCATCGTTTTATGTTTCAATGTATTAAAGGCAAATGAAACAAGGAAACCGAATATTATCATTTTCCTTTCCGACGATCATGGTGCTGAAGATGCCGGTTGTTTTGGAAATCCAGACCTGAAAACCCCGGTAATCGATCAACTGGCAAATGATGGCGTTGTTTTTACCAATGCCTTTTCTCCCGTTTCGGTTTGCGCACCTTCAAGGTCGGCTTTATTTACAGGTTTATACCCCCACCGGAATGGCTGCGACAAAAATCATGGCAGCATCAGGCCGGGGATTCAAACTTTGCCGGGTTATCTGAAACCATTGGGTTATGAGGTGGTTCTTGCCGGAAAAAAACACATCAGTCCTGAAGAATCGTTTGACTTTTCCTACATAGAAAGGCATCAGATTCCTGCTTTTTTAGCGGGAAAAAAAGAAAAACCTTTTTGTCTGGTTGTGAGTTTTAACACGCCGCACCAACCCTATTTTAACCTGAAGGAAGGGTTTGGCAGAAATATCGTTCCAAAAGAATGGCTGCCGGACACAAAAGAAACCAGGCTTTACACCGCAGCCTGTTACGACCACGTTACATTGCTGGATAATGAATTGGGAGCTTGTTTATATTGGGTTGAAAAATACGGGTATTCAGATGCCGTACAAATTTATACCAGTGATCACGGACCCGCTTTCCCATTTGCCAAATGGACTTTGTACAACCAGGGAATCAGAGTGCCGCTCATTGTTAAATGGAAAGACAAAGTTTTACCCGGCTCGGTAAACGATGCTCTGGTTAGTTTTGTGGATATACTTCCATCCATTGTTGAAATTGCCGGTGGCGAATCACCAGAAAATATTGACGGGAGGAGCCTGTTGCCCCTGCTGCAAAATAAAACAGACAAATTGCATGATTTTGTATATGCCGCATACACCAACACAGGCGTTGCGGGTGCCAATGAATATCCCGTCAGGGCAATCCTGAATTCAAAGTTTAAACTTATTGTTAATTTGAAACATAATAACGGTTTTCATATTAAGCGCATGGATATGCCTGATGAAAGGGCTGTTATTGACAGTTACAGTGTTTTGCAATCATGGATAAAAGAGGGAACCGGAACACCGGCGTACGAAAGAGCAATGTTTCACTGGAACCGGCCTTTTATTGAGATGTACGATTTGGAAAATGATCCGTATGAACTTGTCAACGTGGCAAGTGATGATAAATTTTCAGATTTAAAAGAGTTGCTATTATCGGAGTTAATAGTATGGATGAAAAATCAGAATGATCCTATTACTGAAGAATTGATTGAACTGACAGGGAAAATTAAATAGACAGCAAATGAACCGACGGAAATTTATAGGCAGAACTTCGGCAGGAATTTTAACTACACTTTTTTCTCCCGGCCTTTGGAACGTCAGTTTCCCGGAGCAGAAAGAATTAAATTTTGATTTTAAACCTTACAAAGAAGGAGATTCGCTGGTTCCGGTTTTGCAGGTTACACCTGAAAATGGCTTTTACATTCATTCGTTTTACGACATTTGCCCGTGGAGCCCCAATGGCCGTTATTTGGTAGTAAACAAGCTTCCTTACCAGGGAAAAAAACCGCAATTGGGCGACAAGGCAGAAATCTGCATCATCGATTTAAACAGACAGACCATAAGAACAATATACCAAACAAAAGTCTGGTCGTTTCAGGTTGGAGCAAATGCGCAGTGGGATGCGATTTCAAACAAATATATTTATACAAATGATTTGATAAATAACCAGCCAGTTTGCGTGCGAATCGATATCACAAACAATAAAGTGGTTGCCTTTGCTGGTCCGAAATACGATGTCTCTCCCGACGGAAGGTTTGTGGCAGGTCCGAACCTTGACTTTATCAATATAACCCAATATGGTTATTCCCTTCCCGACCCGCCAAACGGAATTCCCAATCAGTACCGGAAAGATCAAATGAGTTCGGAAGGAATTTGGTTAACAGATTTAAAAACCAACTCAAAACGGTTGCTGGCAAGTTACAATGACATTTATGAACATGCGTCAGAAAGCAATAAAAAATTTTATAAAGATGGCGTTTACTACGGTTTTCACACAAAATTTAACCGGCAGGGAAATCGTATCATGTTTGTATTCAGATGCCTTTTTGAAGGGAAAGGGCGCAATGCATCTTTATTTACCTTAAATACCGATGGAAAAGAGATTATTCAGTGTCTTCCCTACGAAAAATGGAATCAGAAAGCCGAGCTGGGGGGAAGTGGAAATCATCCCAACTGGCACCCCGATGGAGAACATATTATTATGAACACAGTTCCAACCTGGCTGGGATATAAAAACATGATGTTTTCCATGTTTAAGTACGACGGTTCAGATTTTAAAGTTTTGACTGACAATCACCTGGGAAGTGGCCATCCGAGCGTTGAACCCAATACGCGTTACCTGGTTTCCGATGCCTATACAAAACAAAACTGGGTGGTTAAAAACGGCGAAATTCCAATTCGGCTAATTGACCTTGAACAAGACAAAGAAGACACACTCTGTACCGTATTAAACGATGTTGGAAATGAGGGTGAAATGTATTCAGATGAAGGTGGAAGTCAATTTAAGCTGGATCCTCATCCGGCTTGGAGCAGAGACTATACAAAAATTTGTTTTAATGGCGCTCCTGAAGGAAGAAGACAGGTTTTTATTGCAGCTATCAAATCGATAATAGAATAAAAAAGGATTACAGGATGAAATATGTTTGTGCAGGTTTATTTGTTGTTTTCAGTTTCTTTTTTAATGATGGAGTTTTCGCAGAAAACAATTGTTATGAAGGTAAAAAAGGGAAACTGCTTTATTCTAACCCTCTTGCTGAACAAGATGACGTGCAGGATTGGGTAATGGAAGGACCCGGCAAGGTTGAATTTAAAAATGGCTGGATGGAAATGTATTCGCCCGGCGAGGAATTTCATCATGTTTACTGGTGTCCTGAAACGTTTCCCGGAAGTTTTATTGCAGAATGGGAAGCCCGGAATCTGAATACCGAAGCAGGTTTGTGTATTGTTTTTTTCTCGGCAATGGGAAAAAACGGAGAAGATATTTTTGAACCAACATTTCCTTTTAGAGACGGGACTTTCAGTCACTATACCAAAAGTGAAAAACTCAACTGTTACCATATTTCCTACTATGCAAATGGCAGAGACAAACCGGGACGTGAAATCTCCCACCTTCGGAAAAACAGTGGTTTCCATCTTGTTTATCAGGAAATTCCGGGAATTCCCACCAAATCGAATGAGGTTCATAAATTAACACTGATAAAAGTTGATTCCCGGATTCTTATGTATGTTGACGACAGAAAAATAATTGACTGGACAGATGATGGCAAGAAATACGGACCAGTTTTGCAGGAAGGGAAAATTGGGTTCAGACAAATGCAGTGGACACATTTTCGTTACCGCAATTTTAAAGTTTACGCAGTAAAAAACTGAAAAAAATGATTCGAAAAACAACTATCAAAAATACCATTCTACCTGCTACCGTTTTTTTGTGTATGAGTTACAGCGGTCAGGTAAATGCACAAACTGCAGATACATCCCGGCCCAATATTCTCTTCGCTATTTCCGACGATCAGTCTTTTCCCCACGCTTCAGCGTATGGTGCCGCCGCCGTTTCAACTCCTGCGTTTGATGCTTTGGCAAAGGAGGGAGTCCTTTTTGTAAATGCATTTGCAGCCGCTCCGCAATGCAGTCCGTCAAGAGCGGCAATTTTAACAGGCAGAAATATTTGGCAACTGGAAGAAGCGGGTACACATGGAAGTCTTTTCCCCAAAAAGTTCCGGGTTTTTACGGATGCCCTCGGGAATTCCGGATATTCTGTCGGATATACCGGAAAAGCGTGGGCGCCCGGAAACTGGAAACAATCCGGGTGGGAGAGAAATCCGGCAGGGTCCGAATTCAACTCAAAAGTTTTAGATGAAGTACCCTACGATGGAATAAAGAATGTGGATTATGCCGCCAATTTCAGGGAATTTATAAACTCAAAAGAAAAGTCAAAACCATTTTTCTTTTGGTTTGGGTGCCACGAGCCCCATCGCGATTTTGAGTATGGTTCAGGCGTTAAATCAGGGAAATCATTGTCAGATGCCACAGTTCCTGAGTTTTTGCCGGATGTTGAATTGGTTCAAAATGAAATTCTGGATTACAACGTAGAAATAGAATGGTTTGACAAGCATTTGGGTGAAATGGTCAGTTACCTGAAAGAAATCGGGGAATTCGAAAATACAATTATTGTAGTTACCTCAGATAACGGTATGGCTTTTCCGCATGCAAAAGCAAATTTATATGAGTTTGGCACACACGTGCCACTGTTAATCAGCGGGAGGAAGTTTTTCCGGGGGGACAGAACCCCTGACGATTTGGTTTCGCTGATTGATTTGGCTCCCACATTTCTTGAACTGGCAAATGTTCCGTTATTTGAAGGAATAACAGGCAAGTCGTTGCTTCCACTGTTAACCGGAACTTTGGCGGAGAAAAATTCAGGGCACAGAGATTATGTGTTTACCGGCAGGGAACGGCATACCCATGCGCGACCAGATAACCTCGGATATCCATGCAGAGCTGTCAGAACCAAAGATTTTCTCTACATCAGAAATTTTAAAGCTGACCGATGGCCTGCGGGAGATCCTTCGAACAGCGAAATACCTGACCAGGTGGAATCGAAAGATATAAAACCCATTGGATTGGGGTATTCCGATATTGATGATTCTCCCACCAAAGAGCTGATGATTAAAAACTCCGATCTGTTTCCTGAATTGTTCCGGAAAGTTTTTGAAAAGCGGCCCGAAGAAGAATTATATGACATTAAAAATGACCCGTTTTGTTTGGTTAACTTATGTGACGACGAGAAATTTTCCACCGTAAAAAATCATTTAAAAATGGTGTTGGAAAATGAATTGAAAAAACAGGAAGATCCAAGGGTTTTAGGTTATGGTGATATTTTCGAATCTTACCCGCGATTTGGCCTGATGCGTAATTTCCCTGGTTTTAAGGAACGTGGGGAATTCAATAAAAAATATATGATTAAAGAGGAGTGAATAATGAAAGCTTTTGTTAAATGTATTCCTGTTCTCGTACTGACAGGATTATGGGTTATAAATTTAGGGTGTTCCACGGAAAATTCAGAATCGCCATTGCCGAATATTATTTTCGTTTTTGCCGACGACATGGGGTACGGTGATGTCAGCGCACTGAATCCTGATGCACGTACACAAACTCCGGCAATCGACAAAATGGTGGACGAGGGAATTTCGTTTTCAGATGCTCATGCCAGTGCATCGGTTTGTACTCCTTCACGTTACGGACTTTTAACGGGGCGATATGCTTTCAGGTCGAAAGCTGCTGCTTATGGTATTTGGGGTTTTGATGAACCGGTAATTGAACCGGACAGAAAAACACTGGCGACAGTTTTGAAAGAATCGGGTTACACAACAGCATGCATTGGGAAATGGCATCTTGGATTGGGCTGGCAAACCAAGAATAAATCAGAGAAAGCTGCGCTGGACAAGAATACGGGATTTTCAAATGTAGATTACCGGCAAAAAGTAACCAACGGTCCTAATGATTACGGATTCGACTATTCCTTTATCCATCCGGCTTCCCTGGATATTCCACCTTATGTTTTTCTCAGAAATCATCAGGTGGTAGATACGGACATCATTCTTACCACCGATTTTTATCCTTTCAGAAAAGAAACCACAAAATATGCCTGGGATAAAAAACATACCGACAGTCTCGATGTATATTGGGAGAAAGGTGTTTGGTGGCGCCGTGGTGAAATGTCCCGTTCGTTTAGAATTGAAGATTGCCACACTACCATTGTAAATGAAGGATTAGAGTTTATTAGACGACATACTGGTGAAAAGCCCGGCAAACCTTTCTTTCTTTATCTTCCGCTTACCGGTCCGCATACACCGTGGGTACCCACCGAACCTTTCCGGGGAAAATCTCCGATAGGACACTACGGTGATTTTATTTTGGATATTGACGATGCCGTTCACCAAATAAATGAAGCTTTAAAAAAGTATGGAATCGATGAAAACACCCTTGTGGTTTTTGCGAGTGATAACGGTGCTTATTGGCCTGAGGAAGAAATTGAACTGCATCACCATGATTCCAACCAGGGCAGAAAAGGACAGAAAGGTGACATTTGGGAAGGAGGGCATCGCATTCCGCTGATTGTAACCTGGCCGGCAATCATAAAAAAGCCAGCCACATACAGTCAACTGGTTAGTTTAACCGATTTCTTTTCCACGTTTAGCGAACTTACCGGAAACAGGGACGAAAATAACGGCGGGGAGGACAGCTATAGTTTTTTGCATGTACTCAGAGGTGAAACAGAAAAATCTGTTCGACCCAATATGATTCATCATTCATCGAGAGGTATGTTTGCCATTCGAAAAGGAGAGTGGAAATATATCGACGGATTGGGTTCCGGAGGATTTTCTGAACCGGCTGTGCTGGAACCGGAACCCGGAAAACCATCCGGTCAGTTGTATCATTTGGCAAAAGATTCCATGGAAACTGAAAATCTTTTTTCTGAAAATCCGGATAAAGTAAAAGAGTTAAAACAAGTACTTAGCGAAAAAATCAAATTGGTTGAAGAAGTTTATTAACAAGAACTTAAATAGGAGGTTATGAATACGAAGTCAATAATTATAGTAAGCAGTTTAATTTTAACAGGTAGTTATACAGTCAACGCTCAGCATAAAAACACCAAACCCAACTTTATTCTCATTCTGGCGGATGATCTTGGGTGGTCAAACACATCTGTACAAATGGACAGTAAAAATCCTGATTCTAAAAGTGATTATTACTACACACCCAATATTGAACGGATGGCTGAAAAAGGGATTCGATTCACACAAGCATATGCACCGGCTGCCATTTGTTGTCCCACCCGCAGGAGTATTCAGTTTGGCCAGACACCTGTCCGGCAGGGAGAAATTCACTTTAAAAAAAATTATCACCCTGACAACAATGAACGCATAACGATTCCGAAATTGTTAAAATTAGTAGAACCCGATTACAAAACCGCTCACTACGGGAAGTGGGATTTAAGGGCAGATATTTTTCCCGAAGACCTGGACTATGATGAAAGTGACGGTAATACAGGAAACAAAGACGGGAATTGGGGAGCTGACAATATTGAAAAGTGGACAAACTATTTTTTCAGTAACGATCCGAAAAAAATTAACAGCCTGACTGACAGAGCGGAAAACTTTATGAAAAGACAGGTCAGCTCGGGAAATCCTTTTTATTTGCAAATTTCCCATTATGCCACACATGTTGAAATTCAAACAAAAGAAAGTACGCTCGAAAAATACTGGAGAAAGGATCCGGGGAACATACATGGTAACCCGGGATTTGCCGCTATGCTTGAGGATCTTGATACAGGAATCGGTCGAATTATTGACAAAGTTTTTGAGTTGGGAATTGAAAATAACACCTGGATAATTCTGATGACGGATAATGGTTCGGCGGAATTAATTCCGCAAACCCGGCATAAAATGATAAACCCGGCGGAATATGGGAGGCCCAGGTTGAACTATCCGTTGCGGGGAGGAAAGTGGACCTTGTACGAAGGAGGCATTCGGGTTCCTTTTATTGTAATGGGACCTGATGTTTCGGGCGGTTTGCAGGTTGAAACACCAACAGCCGGCTGGGATATTTTGCCCACCATTGCTGACTTGGCCGGATATGAGAAAAATTTTCCAAAAGATATTGACGGAGTGAGTTTAAAGGAAGCATTAACCGGAAATCATAACGCCAAAGGTAACCGGCCAAAAGATGCACTGTTTTTCCACAGGTACAATGACCATTACCCGCATTCTGCCATTATCAAGGGAGATTATAAGCTGGTAAAATTATGGAGAACAGGCGACACCGAACTTTATAACCTTTCTGAAGATTTAGGGGAAGTTGATGATATTTCAAAAGATTTTCCTGAAAAGGTGAATGAGTTGTACAATGACCTCATTTCCTATTTTAAAATGGTGAATGCTGAAATTCTGGAAAAATACGAACCCTGATGAAATCATTAATTTATAGTCGGTTAAAAAACACAAGCCTTTTAATTACTTCTTTGTTTTTTTGTGGTATTGGGGGTTGCAGCAGCGAACACGAAAACTCTTCAGCGCCAAACGTACTTTTAATAAGTGTGGATGATTTGAATACGTTTGTGGGTTGTTTGGGTTATCAGCACGTGCAAACTCCAAATATCGATAGACTTGCATCGCAAGGAGTATTGTTTGCAAATGCACATGCACAAGCTCCTTTGTGCGGACCGTCAAGAGCTTCGGTAATGACAGGATTACGGCCTTCAACAACAGGAATTTACGGTCAGATTGATGATGACAATATTTCGGCTGTTTTCCCGGCAGAAAACCAAATAACCTTTATGCCTCAGTATTTTAGCGACCATGGGTATTTTACCATGGGGGTAGGAAAAATTTTTCACAATCATGCTCCGGAGAATTTGTTCTCAAAATCAGGAGGCCGGGTAAAAGGTTTTGGGCCCAAACCCGAAGGGAATACTTATTTTAAGTGGAATGAAAAAGGCACAAGTACCGACTGGGGCGCTTTTCCTGAAGATGACCGGGACATGCCTGACTACCAGTCGGCGCAGTGGGCAATCGAACAACTCTCAAAACAGTATAACCAGCCATTTTTTCTGGCGGTAGGTTTTTTACGTCCCCACGTTCCGTGGTATGTTCCCGAAAAATGGTTTGACAAATATGATAAGGATAAAATTGTAACACCGCCATATTACCCCGAAGACTTCGACGACCTTCCTGAAATTGCCCGTAAAATTGACGACCTTCCGATGTTCCCTTCAACCTCCTGGGCTATGGAAACTGGTGAATGGGAAAATATAATACACGCCTACCTCGCTTGTGTTACTTTTGTTGATTATTATATTGGTCAACTGCTCGACGCTCTTGAAAAAAGTCAGTATGCAAAAAACACCATTGTTGTACTTTGGTCAGACCATGGTTACAGGCTTGGCCAAAAGGGAAAATTTGCCAAACATTGTTTATGGCAGGAAGGAACACATGTTCCTCTTATTTTTAAAGGGCCGGGTATCCCGGAAGGAAAAAAAATCAACAACCCGTCAGAATTATTGAGTATATATCCTACATTGCTGGAATTATGCAACTTGCCAGAGAATGACACCAATGAAGGGGAAAGTTTATTGCCGCTTATAAAAAATACTGATGTACAGTGGAATTTTCCGGCAATAACAACCTACGGTTTTGGAAATCATTCAATAGTAACTGACCGCTATCGTTTTATTCAATATGAAGACGGTTCTGAAGAACTTTATGACCACCATTCCGATCCGAACGAATGGCATAATATTGCCCAAATTCCCGGTAATGAGCAGCTTTTAAAAGAATTAAGAAAACAGATACCGGAAACAAACCAGCCCTGGTCTGAATTTTCACATTTTACAGTCAATGAATATTTTCGAACAACTTCAGCCTCAAAATAAATCATTCAGAAAAATGAAAAATCCACTGTTGTATTGTATCATCGGTATTTTCTGTCTCTTTTTTACATTTTCTGACGGAAATGCACAGCACACAATAACTCAATCTGAAATTGAAGATGCCATAGAATATTGTCTTCAAAAGGTGGATATCACCTTAAGCAATATTGAAAATTACAACCAATTCCCCCGGTTTATAAAAGATGGTGAGTATTTCTGGCAAATGTATAAACCAACGGGCTGGACAAGTGGCTTTTGGCCGGGTATTTTATGGTATGCCGGCGAATACAGCAACGATCCGGAACTAAAATCGGCAGCAAAAAAATTTACTTCTTCGCTTGAAACCATTTTAGATAATCCGGTTAAAAGCCATGACCTTGGATTTTTGTTCCATAACAGCTACGGACATGCTTACCGGATAACCGGAAACAAAAAATACAGAGATGTACTTTTGCTCGCAGCCGATTCATTAACCAAACTGTATAATCCGAACGTTGGTACAATTTTGTCGTGGCCGGCGAAAGTGAAAGACCAAACATTTTCTCCGCATAACACCATAATCGACAATATGATGAACCTGGAGTTGTTGTTCTGGGCCACCAAAGAAACTGGTGACAGCAGTTATTATCGAAATGCAAAATCGCACGCCATCACAACATTAAAAAATCATATAAGGGATGACTCAACAACCTGGCATGTTCTGGTATATGATGATATTACCGGGAAGGTTCTTGACAGGAAAACGCATCAGGGTTATTCGGATGAGTCATTATGGTCAAGGGGCCAGGCCTGGGCAATTTACGGTTTTGCAATGTGTTACCGTGAAACCGGATTTCAGGAGTTTTTGAATACAGCCCATGGATTGGCACAGGCTTATCTGAAACGGCTTCCTTCCGGTTATATTCCTTACTGGGATTTTCATGACCCGAAAATACCCCATGCCCCAAAAGACGCTTCTGCTGCGGCAATTACAGCTTCGGCTTTTACCGAACTTGCAGAATTGTCGGAAAATGAGGCATTAAGAAAGTTATATTGGGATTCGGCTTTAAAAATGTTGAAAAATCTCTCATCCGAAAAATATCAAAGCCGGAATAAGAATGCAGCTTTCCTGTTGCATTCCACCGGCAGTAAACCCGGGAACTATGAAGTCGATGTCCCGATTATTTATGCAGATTATTATTACCTGGAAGCTTTGACAAGGGCGCACAGGTTGTTCAAAACCTTTAATTAAAACTTATGCTGACAAAAATGTTGAATGCAATTTTTCCTTTTGAATATTTTTCAGGGTGCAGATGCGGTATTTGGTTACTTTTTACAGTTTCCATTTTTACAAACATCGATGGGGCAAAAGCCGGTAACGAAAAAAGAGATTTTTTGAAACCGGAAATTGTACATCCCAGATTTCTCGATGCTCCGGTTCCATCCTCCGGAATTGAGGTGCGAAGCAATCCGCCGGTTTTACGCTGGCCGGTAACAAAGGGCAAAAATGTAAAATATGATGTAAAACTTTCGAAAAGCGCTGATTTTGTTCCTGGAGAAAATTATCTGGAATTCAACGGAATACCATGGGCAATTGCCAATCCCCATCAAAAGCTGGATTTGGGTACCTGGTACTGGAAGTACAGAAAATCAGGCGGGAAATGGTCTGAAATATTGAGTTTTAATATCGGTGAAAATGCTGTTCCGATTGTATCACCTGCTTCCGATTTGTTTTTAAACGCGCTGCCGGCTTCGCATCCGAGGGTACTTGCAACATCCGGCGAACTTCCGGGGCTTCGCAGTGCAGAAATGAATAAAGATATAGCTGCGTTATTCAGAGAAGCTGAAGCGTCGCTTAAATTTGTTCCTCCGTCCGAAGAATATGGAATTGCAAAAAAGGAAGGAGAGGATGAAGAACAAACCAGGAAATTTCAGCTGGATGCAAGCAAACGACTTGGAAGTTTGGTTTACAGCAACACTTTACCATTGTGTCAGGCTTATATTTTAAGTGGTAGAGAGGAGTTCGCAGAAAAAGCTATTGAAATTGCCATGGCAGTATCTGAATGGGAACCACGCGGTATTTCAAGTTTAAACGATTTTGGCGATGCACGGTGCATGCTTACTATGGCACTTGTTTACGACACTTTTTATGACAAGTTGAGTGAAAAACAAAAGTTGAAGCTGCTTCAATCCATTAAACCCAGAGCCGAACACTTTTACAACGAGTGGGTTAATCAGCTTGAATCCAAAGTTTTAAGCGGTCATGTCTGGCAGCATATTCTTCACTATTTTTTTCAAACTGCAATTGCCGTTTACAATGAAGAACCCAATGCAGGCGATTGGCTCGAATATGCCTATGAATTGTTTTTGGCCCGAACGCCTGTGCTCGGGGGTTTCGATGGCGGATGGGTTGAAGGTGTTTCTTATTTTCGGATGAATATGGAAACAGTAATTGATATTCCACTTACAATCAAAAAATTTACCGGATTTGATTTTATTAACGTTCATCCCTGGTACAGGGAAAGTATAAAATGGATGGCTCACCATATTCCTCCCGGCTCTGCTGCCGATGGTTTTGGAGATAATACGGAAGAAGTTTTGCTACCGGGAAAAGCGTATATCGAATATGCCACAGAACTGGCAAAACTTACAGGAAGTCCTTTAGCTGCATGGTATGTAACGGAATGCAGAAAATATGAAAATCCGGAACTGTCAAAATCCGGTGCATTTAGGTGGACCAGAATAACAAAAACAGGAAATATTCCAATGCCGGAGAGTTCTGAAATTAATTTGCCCATGGGAGCTGTTTTCAGGGATGTCGGGCTCTCTGCCCTTCATTCAAATATTACTGATACGCCAAATAATTTAATGGTGGCTTTCAAGTCCAGTCCGTTTGGTTCTTACGGCCACATGCTGTGTGATCAAAATACTTTTAATATTTTGTATGGAGGAGAAAAAGTTTTCTACCGGACGGGATATAAAATTACAATGAATGATCCCCATCGCACGGGATGGTACAGAACCACAAAGAGTCAAAACGGAATATTAATCGACGGGGAAGGCCAACCCTACAGTAATGGTTCATATGGATTTATTTCGCGATTTGTTCAGGGTGAAAAACTGGCCTATGTGAAAGGAGATGCAACAAATGCGTACAAGGAAGGGAGTCTTGCAGTTAAGGGAATTAAAAAGGTAGTCAGGCATCTTGTTTTATTAAAGCCTGATATAATAATAATTTATGATGAGCTCGAAGCGGAAAAGGAAGTCAACTGGTCGTGGTTAATCCACAGCTTTGAGAAAATGGAAATTGATTCGGTAGCCGGCTTTTTTTCGGTTGAACTGAAAAAAACAAAAGGGCAGGGCAGGTTTTACAGCTCTCAGGAAATGAACTGGGCGCTAACCGATACTTTTGAAATACCTGCCCACAACTGGCGGGGAAGCAAAAATGCCGACGGTTCATTAAAAGCGTATGATGATCCGCAATTTCACCTTAAACTTACCAACCGGAAGAAAAGCCGGACCATCCGGTTTTTAACAATACTGCAGGTTTCTCCATCTGCAAATCTGTTTCATACTTTAAATGGCAATATCCCCGATAAAAATGGAGTTGTGAACATACAACTTGATGACTGGAATATTTCTGCAAATCTAAACAATGAAAATTCACCCCGCCTTGACATTAAGGAACAAAACGGAGAAACTGTTTTTAGCCTGTTTTTCGAAGAACTTTTGTTTAACGGCAAAAAAATAGTGGCGGCGAAAGAAGAAAGCTCAGTACTTATTGAACTCAAAAATGAAAATTTAAAGGTTCAGGAAATATCAGATGATTACCCTAATGATATGTGGCAAAAATTGGTGATAAGTGACTAATTTTGAATTTCATTCATGCCAAATAGTGTCAATAAACGTGAAGTATCAGGGTAGAGATTTTTAGTTCTGTGAATTCTGTAAAGTTTGAATTCAACATCGAATAAGTTATCATTGATTTGTGTATAGAATAAAAATGTGCTATTTCTGTTTTGAATGTAAAACAGGGAACTAAAGCCAACCCCGCATGGAAATGGCTGCTGAATTTATGAATTCACCCCGGTAGCAATTCCACTTTTTTACCTGTTACCGAAAGGTTTTTATTCACATGTTGTTCATTCCGTCAGGAAGTTTGCAAAGTTCCAGTTTTATAATTTGTCGGAAAATATTAAATTTGTAGTTCCTGTATTTTTATAAAATACCGGAACTGTAATTACGATAAATTTGAAAAATGATGATCAACTTACTAAAATTCAACAGGCACTGGAATGTGGGGTTCCGGTATGAATTTCCCAAAACGAGGAAATTCATCAAAACATTGGAACAACACATAGATAACCGACAAATAGTGGAACTCACCGGTTTGAGGCGATTGGGGAAAACTACTTTGTTTCTTCAGATGATAAATACCTTACTTGAACGAAATGTAAAACCGCAAAGTATCTGGTATTTTTCTTTTGATGAGGATAAATATGATTTGGATGAACTTTTCACTGCTTTTAAGACCCAAACCCGGAAGGATTTCAATTCGAACAAAATATTTGTATTTTTTGATGAGATTCAGAAACTGGAAGGGTTTCAATCTCAATTGAAAATTTACTACGATTTATATCCCAACATCAAATTTTTTATTTCCGGTTCAACATCGCTCTATATCAGAAAGAAAACACAGGAGAGCCTGGCAGGAAGGGTTTTTTCGTTTGAGCTGAAACCTCTTGATTTTGAAGAATACCTCCATTTCAGAAACAGGGATAATTACCTCGAAAAGCCGGAAATGTTTCATGCTGAATTGAAAATTGAGTTTGAAAATTACTTATCGAGACAATTTATTGAAACCGTTAATGTTACTGATAATTCTTTTGTTCAGGAATATGTACTGGGAATTATTAAAAAGATTGTTTATGAGGACATTCCAATTATCTTTCCGGTTGATAACCCCGAAATTTTGTATGCCATTGTAAAAATAGTTGCAGAAAATCCGGGAATTTATCTTCATTACGAAAATCTGGCCAACGATTTAAAAATAACGTCAAAAACAGTCAGCAAATATGTAAGCATACTTGAGCAGGCATTTGTGGTGAAAGTCCTATATAACTATTCTGCCAATCAGCTTACATCTGAAAAAAAATTGAAACGGATTTATCTCTCCTCATCCTCTTTCTGCCCAGCAGTCAGCGGAAACATGGTTGACTTTCAGAAAACAGGATTATTGGTTGAAAATGCTTTGCTTTCATTAAAGCCCTGGCAGTTTTTTTGGCGCGATGCCTATAATCATGAAGTTGATTTTATTGAGATAGTGAATAAACAAGTCCTTCCTGTGGAAGTGAAATATAAAACCAAAATCAGGAACAGCGATTTGAATAACCTGTATCTTTTTTGTAAAAAGTTTCAAGTGCTAAATGCCGTAATTTTAATAAACACGATTGAAAACCAAACAATTGAATTTAAAGGATTAACGATAGAAATGAAACCGGTTTTCAGTGC
>CAZXHP010000019.1:28930-32039 GCA_964639655.1 uncultured Mariniphaga sp. | reverse complement strand
TTGTTTCCTGAAATTTTACGTCCCAAACAAATAGATAATCGATAGCTGTTGCGATTGGTCCAAATCGTCCCAGTTAATAACATGAAAGGAAAGGTTAAACCGGCCTTTTACTTTTTCATGGTTGATGAAATGCCAGATAACATCGGTGCGCCAGTAGTTTTTTTGCCGGTAGAACAAGTCGCCGTCTTTAAACCGGTGGCCTTCGCCGGCGTGCAAAACCGATTTTATGCCGTAGTTTTTGTAGCGTCCCTGCGCTTCGGCAAATAAACTCACAGCATTAACAAATCCATCGGTCACACTGCGTTCGCGGAAAGATGATTCCAGCACACCGGCTTTTATAAAACCGTTAACCGGAGAAGTTTCTGAAGTACGCAATCCTGCCTGTACAGCGAAACCGAGATAATCTTTGATATGGTCGCCGGGAACGGGAATTCCCGGTCCGGCATCGTGAAACAGGAGCAGGTAATTTTGCAGGAACAGATTTTTGTGAAAAATTTCGCCTGAAAAACCTGCTGTAAAGTTTTCGCGTTTGATGTCGGTCTGGCGGCTCACCCAGTCCACAAATCCGTTTTGATGACCCCAGTCCCAGCGCACTTCGCCAAACATCCCCTCGATGTTGAGGCGGTAATACAACAATGTGTCGGTCATCATTGCCAGCGGAAAATCGATGCGGCCACGACGGGGAAAAGCACCAAAAAGAAAATCTTTTTGTGCGTCGGAATAGTGGTAATAAAGTGTAAGTTTGGGTTTGTGGTAGTCAATGTCGCTGCCAAATTCGAGCAACTGGCTTAAACCACCTCTGATTCGGTGATTATCCATTTCAATACCGATCTCAAAAGCACCCCGGCCTCCTAAAATAGTTTGCGATTTCGCTTTTCCACTAAAAAATTCACGGTTGTCGCCAATTCCCTCAAATAATCCCAGGTATTCAAAATTCTGGGCTTTTCCGCAAAACGGAAGTATTGCAAAAAGCAGGTAAAACAACTTTCTCATAGATTCTGTTTTTCGAAAGCGAAAGTAATAAATCATTTGTTAACCCGGTAAAATAAGGCTATTCGATTAATTCTTTTTATTTTCGGGTAAAATTTAAAGTGAATATTATGGCAGTTTTAAAATTTGATGAAGTGCCCTATGAAAAAGTAAAGGAAGGACTTCAGCGAAAAATTATTCATACCGATAAATTAATGTGCGTGTTGATTGATTTCAGCAACGGGCCGTGGGCCGAACCGGAGCCCCCGCATTCGCATCCGCATGAGCAAACTTCGTATGTGGCTGAAGGGGAAATTATTTTTTACTGCGAAGACGAATCTGACCAGCATTTGAAAGCCGGCGATATGTATGCTGTTCCGCCCAATAAAAAACATACGGTGAAACTGCTCACCAAAAATGTAAGGTTGATTGACAGTTTTACGCCGCTGCGGGAGGATTTCTTAAAGTAATAAGTGAACAGTCGCAGTCGCAGTTGACAGTGGTCAGCACTAAAACGTATAAACCAGTGTCACTCCTTTTTGGTTTTGGAACTGAAATGGAAAAATATCGAATCGTTTCAGGTGTTCGCTGTCCCATTTGTACTGATGGGTAAGGTAAACCAGTTCGGTGGAAAAAATCCCGATTCCGGCGCCCACGAGCACGTCTGAAATCCAGTGCGCACTTTTGGCCACCCGCATGGTTCCAACCGTTGCAGCAGCTGAATAGGCGCCAACAGAATACCACGGGCTGAGTTCGCCAAATTCTTTATGCATAAAATGGGCGAACATAAATGCTTTGGAAGTGTGCCCCGATGGAAATGAACGCACTCCTCCGTTCGGGCGCGGTTCGTTAATCCGGTATTTCAAACGGTCGGTAATAAAACCGTTCAGCAAAAAACTTTTTACCATCAGTGCGGTGCTGTTTCCAAAGTTGTTTTTCCCATTTATTCCCAAAGCGTTCAATCCATAAACTACAACACCGGGTGCGTATTGCAGATAGTCATCCAGGTTGCCGTGATAGGCCAGATTTTCTTCTGCGAAATCGCGGACATTACTTTTTGTGGTTGTAGTAAAATGCAGAGCCGTTCCGGTTGACATCAGCAGGGTTGGGGCAACCCAGGGTTTCAACCCACGTTTTTTATCGGGATAACGAAAATTCAGCCGATGGATGGAATCTCGATGAAAGAAGTAATTTTCTGAATCAGAAAAAGTAAAATAATTATTTAAAGTAAAATCTTTCTTATTCGCATTTTCTTTTTCAATACCAGATGGATTTGCAAAAAGCGGGTTAGTAACGCTGAAAATCAGGAATTGAAGAGCAATTGAAATTTTAAGGATCGGCAATTTCACTTTATCCCGAAATGGTTTTTATAAATTTGATGGATCGCTGGTTGAAATCATCGGGCTGGTCGAGGTTGCAAACATGACCGCTGTTGTCAATTACTTCAAGTTTCGAATTGAAATGTTTTTTTACCAGATCCGACACCATGGGCAGAAACATGTGGTCTCTTTCGCCCATCAGGTAAAGCACGGGCGCCGATGCTTCCTTAAGAATAAATTCTTTCAGGTTGATTCTGATTTCGTCTGACATGCGCAGCCATTTTCTAAATTCCTTTTCACCCAGCCGAATGGCTTCATTTATAAAAAGTTTCCGGGATTGTGCATGTTTTTTCGAGGGGATCAGAATCCACGCATTTAACCGGTAAAGCCACATATATGGCAAAATAGAATTGAGCAGTTTGGCTGTGTTAACCAATACATTAATTCTTTTGTTGAATTGGACAACTGCGCCTCCAAGAATAATGGATTCTGCCCTTCCTGATGCCAGCTTGTCTATTGCCCTTATGATGATGCATCCCAACGAAATACCCACAAAATGGGCCTTTTCGATTTCCAGGTGATCCATGGTTTTTATCACGTCGAGCGCAATTTCGTCGAAACGGTACATTTCTTCTTTGGAATAATGTGCTTTTGATTTTCCGTGGCCGCGCAAATCGACCAGCAGCACATTAAAATGCTTTTTGAAATCGCGCAGTTGCCGGAACCAGACCACATTACTGCCGCCGGCGCCATGCACAAAAACCACCCAGGTTTTCGACGTTTTGTGTTTAAATATTTTATGATATAACATCGGGCTAAAA
>CAZXHP010000019.1:14590-28830 GCA_964639655.1 uncultured Mariniphaga sp. | reverse complement strand
TGTAACAGTTGAATTACCGAATGTGATACGGTGTTTTTGTATTTTTCCAGTGCCGACATGGTTTTCCACTCCGGGTGGTTTCTGAATGTATTCCAGTGCTCGTCGTGTGATTCCATGTCAGAGAAAGTGGTCATGTACATCAGGTTGGGCATGGAACTTCCCGAAATAACTTCACCGTAAAAGACGGCCTGAAAACCGAGCCGTTCAAACAAATCAATTTCGCCTCCTTCGTTAAACATTTCCACTTTTTTGCGGTAGTATTGTTCGGTTGGGCCTTCGTAACTGCGCAGTTCATAAATTCTTTCTGACGGTGGAGTACTATGATTCGGAACACTAAATTCCGGCATTTCACTGAATGCTTTTAACAGAATCGATTCAATCCGCTGATAGGGAGGATTGTTGTAGCGGGCGTTGATATATTCCGCTCCGGCTGCCTGGTACCGCGAATCGTTGTCCATTTTTTTTTCAATGGATTCCAAATCACCGAAACTTTTCAAAGGAATAAAAACAATGATTTTTTTCCCTGATCCGTCGTTTTCGGTGGGTTTAAAAACACCAACCTTTTTTACACCGGCGCGGTGTAGTGCGGGAAGATATGCATTCTTGAGGTAATTGTCCAATCGAATTTCCTGGGCCTGGTCTTTCAGATTATAAATTTTGAGCTGGTAATAATCTCGCGCAGTAAGATGAAAAGAAAAACTTAACAGAAGGATAAGAATGAATGTTGCAGGTAAATATTTTATTTGTGGTTTCATATTCAATTGATTTAATTTTTGCCTGGATATACCGGCTCTATCCAATTTTCTTTTGGCAGGTATTTACTGCCGCCGGCCCATTTTACGCCCCTCACCAGAATTTCCATCGCCTCGGGCACATCGAAATCTATGGCTACATGGCCAACCGACAGGTAAAAAACACGGCCTTTACCGTAGGTTTTTTTCCAGGCTACCGGAATTACCGCACCGTCAATCCAGTCGTTGTGGTCGGCATTGAATGTAGTGGTTGCCAATACTTTTACGTTTGGATCAACGTGCATGTAGTACTGTTCGGAGTGCATTTTAAAATCTTTAATACCTTTTGTAACCGGGTCGTTTTTGTCAGTAATTTCAACCGTATAATCGATAACTCCACCCGGATGAGCTACCCACTGGCCGCCAACCATGTACTGGTATTCTGTATTTTCACGGAACGAATCGCCCAGCCCACCGTGAACGCCGGCCAGTCCGGTGCCGTTTTTCACCGCCTCGAGCAATCCTTTTTCCTGTTCTTTGGAAATTTTTCCCATGGTCCAGGCCTGAATAATAAGATCAACTGAAGACATCAACTCTTTGTCGGTGTAAACGCCCAGCGAGTCGGAAACCGTAACAATGGCGCCCTGTTCATCCAGTTTTTCCTTTAGTTTATAGGTGAACTGTTTGGGCTCGTGGCCTTCCCAGCCTCCCCAAACCATTAGAATTTTTTTGCCTTTTAACGAAGGCAGTTCATCTGATGGTGTGATTGCAACTGCCGGTTTCATGTTCAGTACAAAAAGAGTAAAAAGAAAGAGCAACGAAATTTTTCCTGTAAACGAATTTGTCATCATTTTTAAAAGGTTTATTTGATTTATTCAGAAAGGTAAAAATAACAATTGTTTTTACTATTCTGCCAAAACTTTTTTGAAAAACCATCCCTGGCGTGACGGAGTAAAATTCCAATCGGTGATTAGTGTTGGCGGCCAGTTGGGATCGAAGCACCAGAGTGTAAATGAAATTCCTTTTTTATCGAAATAGTCCATAATGGCTTCTCCATACGATTCATCTGAAATACAGGGAATATGCGCTCCCCGTTCATCAGGTCCCATAAAACCAAATTCAGTAGCCATAAGCGGAAAATGATCAGCCACATGACCCCAGTCTTTTTCCCAGTTTGGCTCCCAAGGTTTTTCGCGTTTTTGCGGGTATGGATGTGTAACATAAGCTACATTTTCCCGGTTTACAGGGTTTTCAACCACTTCGTCCAAAAAATAACCCCAGTCCATCCCGGCCACCAGATACACTTTCTGGTCATCTACTGTATTGATTTCATCAATCAGTTTTTCCATGGTGGGTTTCCAGGTTTCCCACGAAAGTTCGCCCAGTTCGCCTCCCTGTGAGGTGGGTTCGTTAAACAGTTCGAAAAAGGCAACTGTAGAATTTCCCCTGTAACGTTTGGCAACAGTTTTCCAGAAATTTACCGTTTCTTCCCGCGAAGTAATATAAATTGGTCTGAACCATTTTTCAGTGTTCAGATTACCAATGGAGTGCCAGTCGATTATGACATACATTTCCATTTCAGTGGCCCATTCAATGCCTTTATCCATCAGTTCGAAATAGGCATCCCAGCCCCTTTCATTCAGGCGTGGCGGATGAACGGCAAACCTTACCACATTGCAGTTCCAGTTTTTGGCTTCCTGAAAATACCTGCGGTTCCATTGGCCGTCTTTTTCCAGTTTGTCGGGATCGGAAAAACTAACTCCTTTAAAGCGGATAACTTCTCCCGATTCGGTGACGAAATTTTTCCCGTCAACACTGACTTTTGGCAAGTTTTTACCGTTGACTGCAGTGGATAAAAAGATAAGCGCAGCCAGAATCGAAAAATTAAGTATAGTTTTCATTGGTTTCAGATTTTATAAAATTGGGGGCAAGTTAAACAACACGCTCCCAATTTTATATAACTTATGTTTCAAACTTTAAAACAATTCTTGCAGATTCAGAAACTATTCAGTCCAGGCTTCACTGAGCGCTTTAAAACATTCAGCAGATTTATCCATTCTTTCCGGGTTTACTGTTCCCCGGTAGCTTTCCATAAAATTTTTAGCAGAGCCCCAAACGGTTTGCAACATGCCACGGTAGCGGGGTTTCATCTCTTTTGTGGCTGAATCGATAAACAGCCGCATCATTTTTTCCTGCTTTACAGCATTTTCGGCATTTCTCCATGGACAGGTGAGAACGTTTAATCCTTTTGAAGCAAACAAAAAAGCAGTAGGGTCGGGACGTTCGTAATGCCAGTCGCAAATTATTACATCTTTGGGAATCATATCGATGGCGCGGTGCGTGTTGTTATAACTGCCTTCCCACAAGCCAATTCCGGTAGTTTTTCCGTCAATCAGCCGGTCGCCCCACATCCACAACTCGGTTCCCGATTTAGCCAGATGATCCCTGATTTTGGTGACTTCGCCTGCAAAAAGTTCAGCTTTGTCGTGCCCGTAGCAGCGCGGACAATCTTTGTGGCCGATATAAAAAACTTCATCCAGTCCGGCATGAAAACCATCGGTTTCGAAAACTTCCACGATTTCATCTACCACTGCGAAAACTACCTCGTGCACGTCGGGGTGCAGCGGGCAGTAGCTTTTGCAATATAAACCATCAGAATTTGGCCACTTGTATTCACCGGGAGCCGGAAGTTTTATGTTTGGCGTTTCGTCGAATTCAGGATAAACTTCCAGCAGTTTGCCCGGTGTACTGTGCCACGACTGGTGCCCCAGCAGGTTAATTTGCGGAATAAGCCGGATGTTGTTTTTGCGGCAAACTTCAACCAGTTTCTTTACATCTGTTTTAGTAAGCGGGTTGTCTCCGCGAAGTTCGGGATGCGAATCGTATTCGTACCCCCAGTCCACTCTTAAAATGAGCAGGTTAAGCCCGGAAGGTGCCAGTTCATTTTCAATAAAACCGGAAAATTCATCCACCTGGTCGGGCGGTGGTGCTGCAATGCAGAGTCCGCGCACAGGGTAGGGGGATTCGGCTTTTAACTGTATAAATGCAGCCGCCAAAATAAATAAAACTGAAAATGCTCGTTTCATAGCCGGGTTAATTGCGTTAAATAACCCCGGGGACTTTTATAATCGCCGGGGTTTATACTTTCTCTTCAAAAATTGGTATAATCCCATTTTCCGCGGTAAGGCCTGCCAACCATGAGGTTAGCATAGTCGTCGCCAACAAACTGTTCTTTTTCGGGATTCCACAACAAGGGCCGTTGTAGTTCATAGGCAATGTTGGTTACATTGCAAACAGAGGCTGTACGATGTCCTGTTTCCACATCAGAAATGGGCTTGGTGCGGGTTTTCAGGGCATCTACCCAGTCCTGGTAATGATTGTCGCTAAAGTAAACACGCTGGTCAGTTTCTTTTAATTCGGCTTTGGCCAGTTTTTCATTAGGAAAAGTACGCAGAAAACTGCGGCTTACTTCAATTCTTCCTTCTGTTCCGATAAACTGTACGGCGTTTCCATCGCCTTTACCACCCCATATTTTATGATTTACACGAACTCCGTTTTCGTAAACCATAGTCAGTCCATGTGTTTGTGCAGGTTCAGAAGGCGGAAGGAATCTGACCGGGCCAGATTCGTCCATTCCGAGTGCCCACTGTGCGATGTCGAACATGTGTGCGCCCCAGTCGGTAATCAGACCACCGCCAAAATCGCGGTATCCGCGCCACCATGCCCACGGACCGTTTTCATCCAGCGGCGCCAAATCTTCGTGGTATCCGCGGTAGAGCGAAGGGCCAATCCATTCGTTCCAGTCCAAACCTTCCGGTATGGGTTGAGCAGGCAGATCGCACTGTTTTACCGGTTCGCCCACGCTTACATTTACTTCCTTAATTTCGCCGATGTAGCCATTGCGTACCAGTTCCACAGCATGCCGGAAATCGCGCCATGAACGCTGCATGTTTCCGGTCTGAAAAACGCGGTCGTATTTGCGTGTGGCATTTACCATGGCGCGGCCTTCGGCAACCGTTAAAGCCAGCGGTTTTTCGCAATAGATGTCTTTTCCGGCTTTGGCTGCATCAACCGTCATTTGGGCGTGCCAGTGGTCGGGTGAAACAATTACAACGGCGTCGATGTCTTTACGTTCCAGCAGTTCGCGGTAATAATGGTAACTGTCTACTTTGACATTTACACCTTTTTTTGCATTGTTGTTATTGGCAACCTCCACAAACCGGTCGAGTTTGTTTTTGAATACATCACACGCCGCCAGGACAACAGTTTCCTTGCAAGCCCCTATACTTTGGAGCAGCGTGTAAACTTGTTTGCCTGTGCCGATATAGCCCAGGTTAATGCGGTCGTTCGCTGCAACAAATCCTTTTCCACCCATTACATGGCGCGGAATAATTGTCACGGCTGCTGCACCGGCAGCCGCTTTTCCAATAAAATTTCTGCGATTCATTTTATTCATCTTCTTCGATTTAATTGATTTATAATGATTTAAAACTATTTGCTACATTTAACTTCCATTTTTTGCGCACCTGAAACCAGTGTTAAACAGAGAAGTTTCGTGAGAATTCATCGAACGTCCGCTAACCGAAAAACTGTCTTCCCCGTTTTGGTCGAAAAAGAACGAACCGCCGCGAATGACTTTTACATTCGGATCTATCCTGTACGGTTCATTGCTGCCCGGATAGGGTTTGTAGGTATCGGTACACCATTGCCAAACATTTCCACCCATATCGGTCAGTCCGGCTTGGTTTTCTCCAAAAAACCCAACCGGCGAAGTGAACAGGTAACCGTCTTTTGTTTCGGGTGTATCTATTTCTCCCTGCCAGGTATTGGCAAAATACTGCCCGTTTACCGAAACCTGGTTTCCCCAACTGAATTTTTCTCCAGAGTTTTTTCCGCTGCGTGCCGCGTATTCCCATTCGGCTTCAGTGGGCAGTCTTTTTTTCGCCCATTCCGCATAAGCCACCGCATCGTTCCAACTCACGTGAGTTACCGGATGACTGTCTTCCGCATCGGGTCCGGAAGGCCCAAACGGTTTGCGCCAGGTAGCACCCGGCAGAAGTTCCCAGGTTTGTTTTTCGAGATTGAAAACGCCTGAATCGCCAAACTTTTCGGCTTCGGTTTTGAAACCGGTTGCATCAACAAAAGAACGAAATTGTGCTACTGTTACCGGAGATTTATCTATATAAAACGGATCGATTTTTACTTCATGAACCGGCTCTTCGTTGGGAAGACCTGTTTCGGAACCCATTAAAAAAGTACCGCCTTCAAAATAAACCATTTCATTTTCCGACGTGGTTTGTTGGTTGTTTCCTGACAATGGAGCTGACGTATCTTCAGATTTGGGTCGAGTAGGTTCTATTTCAGTTTTTTGAGTCTGGTTAGTTTTTTGAGATTTGTTACCAGAGCAGGCAGCAAAAAACAAAATCAGCAATGTTGATAACAGTTTGTTCATCTTATTATTTTGAAATGTAAAAATGGGGGTTTTTATTTTTTGATCAAAATGAAAACTTCTTTTTGAAAAAAAATACTGTTTGGATGCAGGTTTTACTTTTCTAAAACTAAGATGTTTTTATACTTTTAAACCAGAATTGTTTGAACTTAAATTCAAACTAAAATTTTAATTGGAAACGATGAAAGTAGATTGGATCAGATTAAGTTTTGTATTTATATTTATATTTTTTCAGTCCGTTGTGTTTTCCCAAACCTACCTGCTGGAGGTCATAATAAAGAATCAACCCGCTAATCGTGTGTTTTTGGGAACTATTAGCGGGGATAAATTTTCGCCGGTGGATACGCTTGAGCTTCAGCAAATGGCAGGCAGTTCGACTTCTGAAAACGATTCTGGTTTGGCAGGTGCTATTCAGCAGGTGACTTCGAGTCACCAGATGAGTAAGGTAAGCATGCAGTTTCCTGCGAATGCAACCCCCGGCATGTATCGCCTCATTTTCGGCCAAACTACCTACGCCCGAGTTATGGGCGATTCTCCGCAACAACTTGATTTCATTTTCAATAACGAAAATATTGTTTTTGAAACAGACTTTAAAGCGCCGCAAGATAGTTTGGTTATTTTGCAATCAGAAGAAAACCGGGTGTGGTTCAATTTTTTGAAAAAAGAAAAGGAACTGCGGAATCATATGGATTTGCTGGAGAAGGAAGTCGATTATTTTCAGAAGAGAATAGCTGCTGTAAAGTCTTCGGCCGGAGCCGTTGCTGATGTTGATTTGCAGGAGGTTGAACAGCAGGCCGCACAAAAAGCGAATACCTTTAATCAGCTGCAAATGGAGCGCGACAGGTTCATTATCAGTGCTGTGGAAAAAAATGATGGATTGCTGGCGTCAAGGTTTATTTTCCTTTTCCGGGAACCAGTTCGTGATGGGTATCTTTCATCACAGGAAAGAAAAGCGTTTTACCAAAAAGAATATTTCAGGCACATCGATTTTTCCGATGAATCACTCATTCACTCGCCGGTTTTAACCGATAAAATTTTTGAATTCCTGGTTACTTTCAATCAACCTGATTATAATCAGCAGCAGCGGGAACAGGCGTATATGAAGGCAGTGGATACTGTGATGAGTCAAATTGAGCCTGAAAAATCAGGTAGTCAGACAAACAATCAGGTTTATGAATTCATTTTAAATTATCTGGTATCCGGTTTTGAAAGTCTTAGTATGGACAAAGTATTGACTTACATTGCTGAAAACTATTCCGGCAACCTTTGTCAGACCGACGAAAAAACTACACTTGAACGGAAACTGGAATTTCAGAAAATGAAAACCGGAGATGTGGTACCCGATTTTACGATGGACAACCTGAGAGGTGAAACGGTTACCTTGTCGCATGTGCTGAAACCTAAGAATCTTCTTTTGTTTTGGGCAAGCTGGTGCCCGCATTGCACAGAAATATTACCGCAGATAAAAGTATGGCGCAGGCAATTTCAGTCTAACGAACTGGAAATTATTGCAGTATCGCTCGATACTTCAAAACCGGACTGGCAGCATATTGTACGCGAAACTCGTTTTGATGAGTTTTTTAACCTTTCTGACTTGCAGAAGTGGGATGGCGAGGTGGCAAAAAAGTATAACATTTATGCCACCCCTACCATGTTTATTATTGATAATAACCTTCGGATTCTGGCCAAACCGGAATCGATGAACGAGTTGATTGAGTATTTTGGACAATGAATAGATTTAATCCGCCATCCCGTCAATGGTTTTAATGGTCCCGTCGGCATTGTATTCCAGTTCAGTCACTTTCATGCTGCGCAACCATGTTTTACCGCCCGAAGGTTTGCAGTCGTGGTGAAACAGGTACCATTTTCCTTTAAATTCCACAATGGAGTGATGGGTAGTCCAACCAACAACCGGCGTTAGAATTACACCTTTGTAGGTGAACGGCCCGTAAGGATTGTCGCCCACAGCATAACACAGCAGGTGGGTGTTTCCGGTGGAGTAGGAGAAATAGTACTTTCCGTTGTATTTATGCATCCACGACGCTTCGAAAAAACGACGGTCGTGGTCGCCGGCTTTGAGTGGCTCGCCGTTTTCACCGAGGATTACCACATCGCGCGGCTCTTCTCCGAATTCCAGCATATCGCCGCTCAGTTTGGCAACGCGCGCGCAAAGTGCCGGTTCGTCATCTTTTGGTTCGTGACCACATTCGATGGCTTTGTTGTTGCGGTAGCGTTGCAATTGTCCTCCCCAAAGGCCGCCAAAATACATGTAATAGCTGCCATCATCATCGCAAAACACACAGGGATCGATGGAGTAACTTCCTTTCATGGGCGCGTCCATTGGCGTGAAAGGTCCTTCCGGTTTGTCGCTTACAGCCACTCCAATCCGGAAGATGTCGGTTTTATCTTTTAGCGGAAAATAGAGGTAGTATTTGCCATCTTTGAACGCGCAGTCGGAATCCCAAAGCTGTCGTCCGGCCCAGGAAATGTCCTTAACGGCCAGTGCTACACCATGATCAGTCACTTCACCTTCAACATCGCCAAGTGAAAAAACATGGTAATCGCGCATATCGAAATGATCACCCAAATCATTTTCAGGAATGCCGGCATCGATATCGTGTGACGGGTAGATGTAAATTTTTCCATTGAAAACATGCGCCGCCGGATCGGCAGTAAACATGTTATCGACCAAATATCTTTTTTTCTTCATTTTAGAACGATTTAAATATTATTTAAGTGATTCTTCAAATTAGTAATCAGCGGATCAGTCCCGGATAGCTATCGGGGCGCTGCACCCGTTTGTTTGATATTATTTTAACGCCTCTTCAATAATGGTTTGAACAACCGGTTTTGGCTGATAATCACGGTCGAAAAGCAGCGGGTAATCGGTACGTCCGCGGATGGGCCAGTTGTTTTTCCATGAATGGTTATCAGTAACTCCCCATGTGGTTACGCGACTGATTTTATCGCGATGTTTCAGAAAAATACGGAAAATACCGGCACATGCTTCGTTCCAATCGGCAAGTGCTTCTTCGGTAAAACCATCAGCATAAGGATTCATGCGCGCTTCGTATTCAGCTCTGAGTCCTACATCGGCTGTTGTTTCCTGCGTGGGAAAGGGTAAAATAGTGAGGTCGAATTCGGTTATCATTACCGGCAATTCAAGTTCAGAAAAAGCAACAATACTTTTTTCGAATTCTTCGAGGTTGAGCGATTCCAGATTCAGATGGCCCTGCATACCAATGCCATCAATTTTTATTCCTTTGGCCTGCAGGTTTTTTACCATTTCCACCACGCCTTTTCGTCTGCCCGCATTGCCCATACCGTAATCGTTGTAATACAGTTCTGCATCCGGATCGGCTTCGGCAGCAAACTGAAAAGCGAGTTCAACATATTCTTCCCCAATAATTTCAAAAAACTTACTTTTCCGGTACGAACCATCTTCAACAATGGCTTCGTTTACCACATCCCAGCCATGCACACGGCCTTTGTAGCGGCCAACTACATTTGAAATGTGGTAACGCATCCTTTCTATCAGCACCTCGCGGCTCACATCGTTACCCTCTTCATCTACAAAAAACCATCCTGGAGCCTGTGAATGCCAGATGAGCGTATGCCCCACAATGTGCATATTATTTTTTTCTCCGAATTCAACAAAACGGTCGGGCAAATCAAAACTAAATTTTCCCTCTTCGGGCTGAATCCGTTCCGCTTTCATGCAGTTTTCAGCCACAATCGAATTGAAATGTTTTTGAATTATTTCCAGTGAAAGCGAATCCCTTCCAAAAATTTGACCGGGATTAACTGCTGTGCCAATGTAAAATTTTCCGCCGAGCGCATCTTTTAGTGTTGTCTCTTTTTTAACCTGTTCCGAATTGCAGGCGGATATCAGAGCTGTAATTAATAACAGAACAGCCGGAATCTGAAACGGATGTATTCTTTTCATTTTTATGAGATTAAGTTGGTTGTAATTTTACTGTTAAACATTTGTCTTTCTGCGTGTTATTAAATCCTGTTCAATTTGTACTTCCATTTTTTTGTTGATTTCATAAAAGAAAAGACAGGCCACCGAAACAAAAAAGGTAAGTGTGGGGAAGATACTAACCGAAAGTTTAATTCCGGTAATGGTTTCGGGTAACTGAACAAGTGATTGCTCGTTGTAGCCAAAAGCGGCGAGGATTCCGGCAACCATGGCGCCGCCAACACTCAGGCCGGCTTTCAGGCCAAATACCATAGCTGAAAAGATGATTCCGGTAGCCCGGCGATTGTTCTTCCATTCGGAATAATCGGCTACATCGGCAATCATTGCCCAAAGCAACGGAATGGTCAGTCCGTAAAAGAACCCGTGTAGTATCTGGCTTAAAAATACCAGCGCAACTGCTGTTGGTGAGAAGAAAATAAATACCAGCAAAAACAGGGCGGAAAAGAACAAACCGAAGCCAAAAATTTCGCGTTTACCATATTTGTCAGCAAGCGGTTTTGAAATTGCAATTCCCACAATCATAAAAATAATTCCCAAAGCGTTGAATAAACTGAACCCAGAGGTTGGAGCATCTTCAGGCCACTGGAAGCCATGTAAATCCATACTTACCAAAAAACGGTTCAGTCCGTCGATAAATCCGTTAAATCCGTAGTCGTTTAAAAAAGCTGCAAGGTGCGGTTCGCTCAGGTAGTATTTAAAATAGTAAACATACATACCGTTTTTTAACGCAAGTGTTATGAACACAAAAACGGTGAGTACGAGCATCGCAATCCAGGGTTTGTTTTTGGAAAGGTCTTTTAGATCCTGCTTCAGGCTCGATTCCTGTTCTTTTGCCGGAACAATGCGTTCTTTTGTAGTTAAAAATGTGATAATGAAAAATATAACCCCTACAATGGCAAAAATGGTCATTGTTTTTTCGAACCCGGCTGTTTTGTCTCCGCCACCAAGTATCAGAACAAGTGGGAGTAAAAGAACCTGAACGATAAACTGGGCAATCATTACCGCTGTAAACCGGTAGGAGGAAATGCTGTTCCGCTCAGCCATATCGCCGGTAATTACTCCACTCAATGCTGCGTAGGGAGTGTTGTTTGCAGCGTAAATAAGTACCAGCAAAATATAAGTTACCAGGGCATAAATTATTTTTCCCGACGGACTGAAGTTGGGTGTACTGAATGCCAGAATGGCAAAAATCCCGAATGGAATTGCAGTCCATAAAACCCAGGGACGGAATTTTCCCCAGCGGGTTTTGGTGCGGTCGGCAATGGCTCCCATCACCGGGTTGAAAAATGCACCCACCATTCCTCCCGCAAAAATAATAGCCGATGCTGCTGCCGGTGGTACCCTGTAAACGTCAGTGTAAAAGTAGGCAAGAAATGTCATTAGCGTTTGAAAAATCAGGTTCGCCGAAAGGTCGCCCAGACTGTAACCTATTTTTTCGAGAACTGAAATTTTTTCTGAAGTTGATTTCATAAAACTTTTTGGTTTAATTTTAAATGAATGAATAATTTCAAGCTGCAAGATAGAATTTAGATTGTAATTAATACAGTAACGATGACAGGAATCGGATATTTTCTGTAATTTTTTTATTCGGAACCCAAATATTTGTTGTAAAATTGTGATTTTAACAAAATCTACTCTCTAAAATGTTTATGACCAAAAGCTAATCGATTGAGCAATGAAACTTACAGCTGTTGACATCATTATTATATTCGTTTATCTCCTCACTACCGTATTTATAGGTTTAATTTTAAAAAAAGTTGCCCAAAAAAGCAAGGCCAACTACCTTTTGGGCGGGAACAAGCTGCCCTGGTATATGCTGGGGCTTTCCAATGCCTCGGGAATGTTCGATATTTCGGGAACCATGTGGCTGGTTACCCTGCTGTTTGTTTACGGATTGAAAAGTATCTGGATTCCCTGGCTCTGGCCGGTTTTCAACCAGATTTTCCTGATGGTTTTTCTGAGTATCTGGCTACGCCGATCAAAGGTTACCACGGGCGCCGAATGGATAAACACACGTTTTGGCCGCAGTCGCGACAGCAACCTTTCGCACGGTGTAGTTGTTGTTTTTGCGCTTATAATGTGTCTGGGTTACCTTGCTTACGGATTTATCGGGTTGGGAAAATTTGTTATGATATTTATTCCCTGGGATATTGTTGCTCCTTACATTCCTTTTGAAGTTCCGCTGGAATATGTTCCGCACATTTACGGAATTGCGTTTACCCTGTTTGCAGTTTTTTATGCGGTTTTGGGCGGTATGTCGAGTATTGTCTGGGCCGATGTGTTGCAATATATAATAATGACTATATCGGCGATTTTAATTGGAGTTTTGGCCATGAAAGCCATGGCGGTGGAAACATTGGATGTTCCCGAAGGCTGGCACTCTCCGTTTTTCGGATGGAATTTAAGCGACCTCGACTGGCGCGGGATTATCGGCGAAGTAAACGCCAAAATTGCCAGCGACGGCTATTCGCTGTTTACCATTTTTTTTATGATGATGGTGTTTAAAGGTATTCTGGTTTCGCTGGCCGGTCCGGCGCCAACCTACGACATGCAAAAAATTCTTTCCACAAAATCACCAAAGGATGCTGCTAAAATGAGTGGTTTTGTTTCGGTGGTTTTAATGCCTGTGCGCTATTTTATGATTGCCGGTTTTGCCATTCTTGGTTTGTTGTATTACGACCGGCTGAACCTGATGGTAGCCGGGCAAATCGATTTCGAGCAAATACTTCCTTCTGCCATTTCGGAGTTTGTTCCTGTGGGTTTTATGGGATTGCTGCTTGCGGGACTTCTGGCCGCATTTAATTCCACTTTTGCGGGAACCCTGAACGCGGCCCAGGCATACATTGTAAACGACATTTACCTGCGTTACATCAAACCCGATGCTTCCAATATTCAAACCCGGAATATGAATTATATAACCGGAGTTATAGTTGTTATTGTAAGTATCATTTTTGGTGTTTTTGCGCAGGATGTAAACAGCATGTTGCAGTGGATTGTTTCGGCACTTTACGGGAGTTACGTGGTTTCCAACGTACTGAAATGGTACTGGTGGCGGTTTAACGGCTACGGCTATTTCTGGGGAATGGTTGCCGGCCTTATACCTGCACTGATTTTCCCTTACGTGTTTTCCGAAACGCTCGATTTATACTACTTCCCCTGGTTGTTGCTTATTTCCATAGCAGGAGCCATGTTGGGAACTTTCCTCACCAAACCAACCGACGAGGACACATTGAAAGAATTCTATAAAAATGTCAGGCCGTGGGGATTTTGGGGCCCCGTTAAACAAAAGGTAATGGCGGAGGATTCGGCATTCGAACCGAATAAAAATTTTAAACGCGATATGTTTAATGTGATTATTGGAACTACTGCGCAAACTGCGCTGGTGGCATTACCTGTTTATATTGTACTAAAAGAAACACTTCCCATTTGGATTGCTGTTAGTATAACCGTAATCTGTGGATTTATTCTGAAAAAAACATGGTGGGATACGCTGCCGGAAAGGTAGTTCAAAGTTCACCCTGTGAAATAATGCGAAGCATTAAATCGCAGATTTTTTCACAGGGTAAAGTTCAAAGTTTAAGTTGAAAAAATAAAGATAGATGACATCTTCAAAAAAAGAATTTGGAAAAAGATTGGCGAAGCTAAAAAAAGAGCACGAAAAACTGCTTACCCGAAAAAACAAACCGGTCAAAAAAAATTACAACGGAATTTACCACCGTTATAAACGGGCCATTTTAACCGGTGAACATACTCCGTTGGAATGGCGGTACGATATGGATTACGAAACCAATCCACTCTTAATGCAACGCATTGGAATCAATGCCGCTTTTAACAGCGGCGCCATTTACCTCGAAGGTCGGTATCTACTCGCCGTTCGGGTGGAAGGCTGGGACCGCAAATCGTTTTTTGCCATTGCCGAAAGTCCGAACGGCATTGATAACTGGCGCTTCTGGGAACGGCCGGTAACAATGCCCGAAACGGATGAACCGGATACCAATGTGTACGACATGCGCCTGGTTCAGCACGAAGACGGCTGGATTTACGGCATTTTTTGTGCAGAACGAAAAGATCAATCGGC
>CAZXHP010000019.1:12380-14490 GCA_964639655.1 uncultured Mariniphaga sp. | reverse complement strand
CGGTATGTGCTTTACATGTTTATGACTGATTTGGACAACCCTTCGAAAGTTATTGCACGTCCTGGTGGTTATTTTATGGCGCCGGAGGGCGGGGAGCGGATTGGCGATGTCTCGAACGTGCTCTTCGCTAACGGTTGGATCAGGAACGAGAAGGATGAGGTGTTTATTTACTACGCTTCGTCTGATACGCGAATGCATGTGGCCACTTCAACAATCGACAGGCTGGTGGATTACTGCCTGAACACTCCGGAAGACGGTTTACGTTCGGCTAAAAGTGTGGAAACAATTAATCGGTTAATTGAAAGGAATAAGAAAAATAACGCCGATTAATAGGAAACATAGGTTACTTTTGCGGGAAAACAAATTTATTCTATGCGTAAAAAATACAATTGGGCCATTCTGGGGTGTGGAAGAATTGCGAAAAAGTTTAGTAACGATTTAAAATTGTTACCCAATGCCAACCTTTATGCGGCTGCATCGCGCGATTTGCAAAAAGCACAGAATTTTGCCGGTGAAAATGGATTTGAAAAAGCGTATGGCGGTTACGAAGAGATGGTTGCCGACCCGAAAGTGGATGTGGTTTATGTGGCCACTCCGCACTCGCATCACCATGCATATGCAATGCTTTGCCTGAATCATAAAAAGGCGGTTTTATGTGAAAAGGCGTTTGCGCTCAATAAAAATGAAGCCGAAGAAATGGTGGCCTGCGCCAAACAGAACCAAACTTTTCTGATGGAAGCGTTTTGGACCATGTTTCAGCCCAGTTTCCACCAGGCAATGGAAATTGTAAAATCGGGCGAACTGGGGAAGCTGAAAGTTGTCCGGTCCGATTTTGCGTTTAATGCGCCGTTTGACGAAAACAGAAGGTTGTACAATGTAAAACTGGGCGGGGGTTCGTTGCTCGACATCGGAATCTACCCGGTGTTTGCAGCGCTCACTTCGCTGGGGAAACCGGATAGCATCAAAACTTTAGCCGAGTTCGCTTCAACCGGCTCGGAAGAATCCATCAGCATGATTTTTAAATACAAAAGCGGTGATTTGGCAAACCTTACATCCAGTTTTGCCGCATTTTCACCCACCCAAACTGAATACTGGTTCGAAAAAGGGTATATGGTGCTGAATCCGAAGTGGCATGCGCCAACCAACATCACCGTTTGGAAAGACGGCGGGGAAGTGCAACCCTTTCCATCTGAACACACGGAAGGAACCGGATATCAATATGAAGCTGCCCATGTGATGGAATGCCTCGATGCCGGAAAGATTGAAAGCGATAAAATGCCCTGGCAATTGAGCCTCGATTTGATGGAAACCCTCGATCGTGTGCGTATCGATGCCGGAATTTTTTATCCTGACCATGATAAAAACATGTTTTTCTGATAAGTTCCAGTGAAAAATGCGATGTAATTTTTGAAACCATGAATAAGCTCAATTTGCAGAAGTTAAAAAAACAGTTCGAAAATGAACTTACCGACAATATTCTGAATTATTGGGCGAAGGAGGTGTATGACCCAAAACGAAGAACATTTTACGGACGGGTAACCAATGACGGTAAAAAGTTTTCTGACGCGCCGCTTTCTGCAGTTTTTATGACGCGGATTATGTGGACATTTTCGGCAGCTTACCGTTTTTACCCGACCGCTGTTTACCAAAAAATGGCAGAAGAAGCGTTTCGCATTTTGCAGCTTTCTTTTTGGGACCATCAGAACGGAGGCATTTACTGGAGCATCTTGCCCAATGGAAAACCACTCGATACCAAAAAACAGTTTTATGCCGAGGCGTTTTTTATTTACGCACTGTCGGAGTACTACCTCGCTTTTCAGGATGAACGGGCAAAAAAACTGGCTGAATCCGTGTTTATGCTGATCGAAAAATACGCTTTCGATCCGGAATTTGGCGGTTATTTCGAAGCGAAAACCGCCGACTGGCAGGAGACCGACGACCAACGGCTGAGCCCGAAAGAATTAAATGTGAAAAAGTCGATGAATACGCACCTGCACATTCTGGAAGCTTATACCAATTTGTACCGCATCTGGAAAACCGAAGAGTCAGAGCGGCAGTTGAGCCATCTCATCCGGCTTTTTCTCGATAAAATAATCAACCCGGCTACGTT